>JAOIQU010000056.1 GCA_028141885.1 Flavobacteriales bacterium
ATCCCAGCCTTCAACACGCCTGAGCACAAGTACAACGTTGGCCTCACAGCTCGAGGGCTTGACGGTCGCAACAAGGACAAATGGGGATTGGGGTTAAATTATCGCTGGGTTCAAGGATTCGTATTCGAGGGCTCTCCGCAGTTCACTGGCTTTGTCCCGAGCTACGACCTTCTCGACGTTCAGGCGAACTACAAGTTTGACGGACCAGGATTGACAGTCAAGGCTGGTGCCAGCAACCTGCTGCGCAACGAGCACATCGAGACTTATGGCGGTCCGACAGTGGGACGTCTGGCATACTTGAGCCTTGCTTTGGACGTCAATTGACGCCACGTCTTCGCATGATATTTATCGACACATAGCGCGGTTTTATCGACGAAATTGTGTGGTTCGTACACGATTCCGTGCGTTTTGCGCTATCTTCGACCCAAACATTTTTACACTTATGAAAAAGTTTCTTACACTCGCCCTGAGTCTCTTGGTCTTTAGTCAAGTAGATGCTCAAGTGCGTTACCTTAATGAGGTGTTCACGGAAGTGAATGTTACCAGCAACGTCCTGTATGGAACGAACGTGACAGTAGCACCATTATTGCAAGGGGGAGCTCCCGCGGCGCAGCCCCTGGTTTGTGATATTTACGAACCTGCTGGTGATACTGAAACCGATCGACCTGTCATTATTTACATTCACACAGGAAACTTCTTACCGCAATATCTCAACGGAAGTGCGGTTGGAACAAAGACGGATTCTGTTGCTGTGGAATTGTGTTCACGATATGCGAAGATGGGTTACGTGGTAGCGTCGATCGATTACCGCGCTGGTTGGAATCCACTAGCAGCAACTCAATCTGCTCGAACGTCGCAACTCATTAATGCTGCATACCGTGGCGTCCAAGACGCACGTACGGCTGTTCGTTTTTTCAGAAAGTCTGAAGCTACCGAAGGGGACCCTTATGGAATCGACCCCAACAAGATTGGCTACCTTGGTGAAGGTACTGGTGGATACGTTAGCTATGCTGCATCTACCATTAGCGACTACAACGATATCATTTTGGACGACAATGGAGCTCCAATTGCCAAATTTTGGACAGGTACTCCTGGTCAGTCGGACTACATTCCCATGGTAATTGAAGCCGTAAATGGCAACCCAGAAGCAACCTCAGATGGATTTGCACCAGCAGGCGTTTTTGGGCCCGATCCGGTGCAGCTCTGCATTGCCAACCATGTGGGTTACAGTAGCGACGTTCAATTCCAAATTAATTTGGGAGGCGCCTTGGGAGACTTGAACTGGCTTGACGCCGGTGACCCTGCGATGATCAGTTTCCAATGTCCGGCCGATCAATTTGCTCCCTACACAACTGCCGTTGTTGTTGTGCCAACCACTAACGAAAATGTCGTCGAAGCTAGCGGAGCCTTCGATATTCACTCGGAAATTAACGCTCAGTCCGCCCCAAATAATAACGCAATTTACCAGGACCTCGGATTGACAGATGCGTTTTCCGCTCAAGCAATAGCGAATGGTAACTTGGGTATGGATGGTCTTTACCCAGTTCTCAACGATTACGTAAATGGTCAACCCACTCAGCCTTTTGACGGCGCACCATGGCAATGGTGGGATGTGGCAACGACTGAAATGGTGGACGCTGCAAATGGCACATCTATTGCCGCTACGCAGCTTACACTAAATCCAAATATGGGTCCTCTTGAAGGTCGGGCTTATTGTGATACAATTATTGGATACTCTGCACCCCGTTTGGCAGGTCTGCTTGATCTCGCTGCGCCAGGACCGGGTTGCACCGACGCTGAGGCTTGCAACTACAACGCCTTGGCCACTTCCGACGATGGCTCTTGCACTTATGCTGATGCTGGATTTGACTGCGCAGGCAACGCCATTGCACCAGGTTGCACCGACCCCATGGCTTGTAACTACGACAATTTGGCACAAACCGATGACGGTTCTTGCGATTACCTCGAAACATCGACCATCCCAACAGGATCTGACAACGTTTGGCTTGTTGGTTTGACTGTCACGGGTACGGAAAATGAGTCATTTGCTGCAGGATGTGAAGCAGATGGTGGTGTGAACCCCAACGTGAGTATCAATGGTGTTATCGTGGGAGATGGTAGTGCCCCAATGACCTTGGCGGGCATCACAGACCCGACAGGATTGTTGGGGGATTTGGCTGCTCTGGCCTCTACTGTGTCCTTCGGCATTTGCGGAGACAACATCACGGTTGCTGCCCTTGGTAACATTATTCCAATGGTTAGTAACGGTCAGTTCTGGCAGTCACCCATTCCTGTGACGGGAGATGGTTCTTTCCTTTGGGCTGCACCTTTGGCCAACTTCCCAGTGGGCTGTGCGGATCCTTCGGCGGACAACTTCTCAAGCCCTTGTGACCTGAGCTTGGCATGCCAGTACAGCGGCTGTACCGATGCAACGGCTTGCAACTACGACCCCTCGGCCAACGTAGACGACGGTTCTTGTCAGCCTTGTGAAGGCTGCACCGACCCGAACTTCATTGAGTTCAGCCCATACGCCATCACAGACGACGGTTCTTGCGCCACGGCTGTTGTGGAAGGATGCCGTTACGAGAATGCCTCGAACTACAACCCGCTCGCCAACGTGGACGACAACTCTTGTGTGTTCGAAGACACGGGCAGCGATTGCCCAGGTGACCTCGACAACGATGGAGCGGTTGCCACGGCTGACTTGCTTCAATTCTTGAGCTTCTTCGGTCAGACTTGCCTCTGATTCTGGAATAGATAAAGACTTGGAAAGGGTCGCCTGCGGGCGGCCCTTTTTAATGCTCTGAAAACGAGGAAAGTTGGCATCACCTTTGTTTGAAAGGATGTGAAGGAAAGCAGATGTGGTGACTCTGGTTGCCTGTTTGGTTTTCTTTCTTTGTTATCTTCAACCTCCAAACAACAGAACAAACTTTCGTTATGAAGCAATTTTTCGCAGCGTGTGCCTTGATGTTGGGCATTGTTTCCTTGGGCGTGGCTCAAGAGGTGGTCACGGGTCCAGCCATTGCTCTGGACAAGGATGTGCACGATTACGGCACCATTCAGCAAGGCGCCAACGGCACTTGTGAGTTCACCGTCACCAACAGCGGCACGGAACCTCTCATCATTTCTCGTTGCAAGGGTTCGTGCGGATGCACTGTTCCTCAGTGCGAAAAGTCGCCCATCGCTCCAGGCAACACGTCGGCGATCACGGTGAAGTACGACACCAAGCGCATTGGCCCAATCAACAAGTCAGTGACGATCACGTCCAACGCCTCGAATGAACCGACGAAGGTCATTCGCATCAAGGGCAAGGTGGAAGCCTCTGACCTTGGCAACAGCGGTGGCGTTCCAGTGAAGCAGCCAGCTGCCGGAGCCCCAACCACGGGCAAGCAGTAATCAATCTGCAACCGACGATTTTGAGCAAAGCCACCCTGCGGGGTGGCTTTCTTGTTTGAATGCGGGTATTTTTGTGCTCCATCTCTCTGAAGCAGATTCCCTCGACGACGCCAACATGAACATCCCTGCGCAATACGACCCCTCAAAGACGGAAGACAAATGGTATGCCCATTGGCTTGAGGCGGGTCATTTTCATTCGACTCCCGACGAGCGCGAACCCTACACCGTCGTCATTCCACCGCCCAACGTCACGGGCGTGCTTCACATGGGGCACATGCTCAACAACACCATCCAAGATGTTTTGGTGAGGCGTGCGCGCATGCAAGGCAAAAACGCATGCTGGGTTCCAGGAACCGACCACGCATCCATCGCCACAGAAGCGAAAGTGGTGCGCCGTTTGCGCGACAAGGGCATCAAAAAGTCTGACTTGTCCAGAGATGAGTTTCTCGAGCATGCATGGGATTGGACGCACGAGCACGGGGGCATCATCCTCGAGCAGCTGAAGAAGCTCGGAGCGAGCTGCGATTGGAACCGCACGCGCTTCACCATGGACGAGGGCTACTACAAAGGGGTCATCGACACGTTTGTGGAGTTCCACGAGAAGGGATTGATCTACCGAGGCGTGCGCATGGTCAATTGGGACCCAGTGGCCTTGACGGCGCTGAGTGACGAAGAGGTCATTCACACCGAAGAGCACGGCAAACTATACTACGTGCGTTATGCGATTGTGGGGGAGGAGTACCGTTGGATTACAGTGGCCACGACTCGTCCCGAGACCATCATGGGAGACACGGCCATCTGCGTGCACCCTGATGACGAGCGATACAAGGATCTTGTAGGCAAGAAGGCCCTCGTGCCAGTGGTGAACCGCGAGGTGCCCATCATCGCCGACGACTACATCGACATTGAGTTTGGCACGGGATGCCTGAAAGTGACCCCTGCACACGACACCAACGACTACGATCTTGGCCAAAAACACGGCCTCGAAACCATCGACACGATCAATGCCGACGGGACCATGTCCGCCGAGGCGGGGTCGTACGAAGGGATGGACCGGTTTGAGTGCCGAAAGAAGTTCCCAGAAGAGTTGGAGCGACTCGGCAACCTCGTCAAGGTGGAGGACTACACCAACAAGGTGGGGCGCAGCGAGCGCACGAATGCCGTGATCGAGCCACGCCTGTCGCTGCAGTGGTTTTTGGCGATGGAAGAATTGTCGAAGCCTGCGTTGGATGCGGTGATGAACGACACCGTTCAGTTCCATCCACCCAAATTCAAGAACAGCTATCGCCATTGGATGGAGAACGTCAAGGAC
>JAOIQU010000055.1 GCA_028141885.1 Flavobacteriales bacterium
GGAAGGCATTGGATTTGGATTTGGGTTGATTGCAACGAGGCGAACATTCGTGGATGTTCGTGGGTTGTCTTGGGGAATCGCCGAACGCTTGTATCTTGAAAACGGCCCTCCATACTTTCTTTTTGTCGCTCTGTGCGTGTTTGATGACCGCGCCCATGGCTGTTGGCCAGTCTTCTGAGGGCAGGTGTGTCATTCTTGGAAAGGTGGTGGATGCCACGACCAACGCACCGTTGCCCTTCGCTTCCGTTGTGCTTCAAGGCCAAACCTCTGGCACCGCCACCGACTTTGAAGGTGCCTATAGGCTTGAAGGGGTGCCGGCTGGGGTGCACAATGTGGTCGTGTCGTTTTTGGGCTACACCAACGAGACGGTGTATGAAATCGAAACCACCCCAGCGCGTCCCGCTGTGGTCAACGTCGCCCTCTCTGAGGCGGCGATCGCTGTGGATGCCGCAGAAGTTGTGGCGGAGTCCAGGGCGACCGTGGAAGAAGCGCCCCTCAGCGTTCGCAGCATCGGGACCAACGAAATTAAGCGAAATCCAGGAGGGGGGCGAGACATCAGTCGAGCCTTGCGGTCGCTGCCAGGTGTGGCGGCCATTCCGAGCTTTCGGAATGACATCGTGATCCGTGGCGGCGCACCCAACGAGAATCGGTTCTACCTCGACGGCATCGAAATCCCCAACATCAACCACTTCGCCACGCAAGGTGCGAGTGGCGGTCCCGTTGGAATGATCAACGTCGACCTCGTGGAAGAGGTGGATTTTTATGCCGGGGCTTTTCCTACCGCACGAGGCAATGCACTCAGCAGTGTCATGGAGTTCAGGTTCAAGGATCCAAGGTCGGATCAATGGACCGCAAACGCCGTCTTGGGCACGAGCGACCTCGGCGTCACCGTGGAAGGGCCGACTGGTGAGAACAGCAGCTTGATCGCCAGCTTCCGACGCAGCTACTTGCAGTTGCTGTTCGAGGTCATCGGGCTGCCGTTTTTGCCCATCTACAACGACTACCAATACAAGTGGACATGGCGTCCCGACGATCGCAATGCGGTCACGGTGCTGGGTCTCGGGGCGCTGGATGATTTTGAGCTGAATTTGGATTTGGCCTCAGATACCGAGGCGCCAGACTACCTCAACCAAGTGGCCATCCTCGATGTGTTGCCCATCTCTGAGCAATGGAATTACATGCAGGGGGTGAAGTGGGATCGGTACATGGACGACGGTAAATGGACGTTCGTGTTGAGCCGAAACATGCTCAACAATTCGGCCTTCAAACACGTCGACAACGACGTGGATTTGCCCAAATCGTTGGATTACGTGAGTCAGGAAATCGAGAACAAATTTCGTGCGGAGCGTTTCCGGAGTTTGGCTGGAGGGTGGAAGCTCAGCGGAGGTGTCAGTGCGGAATACGCGAAGTACAACAACAGCACCAGGAACACTGTGTTTGTTCCTGAGGTCGGCAGCGTTGACATGACCTTCGGTTCCGATTTCAAGATGGCCAAATACGGGGCCTTCGCCCAAGCTTCCCGCCCTCTCCTTGAAAACCGACTCACGTTGTCTGCAGGAATGCGGGTTGACGGGGCGCTTCTGCTCGGCGCTTCTGAAGGCTTGGCCTTGCCTGAGGGCGAGCCGTTGGCCAATCCGCTCGACCAGTTCAGCCCACGTGTCTCTGCAAGTTGGTCGTTTGCGCCCGGGTGGACCTGGAATGCCAACGCTGGCATTTACCACCAATTGCCGGCCTACACCATCTTGGGATACGCTGTATTGGATGCGGACAGCAGTTCGACCTTGTTCAATTGGACGGATGGGCTGACGTTCACCACCAACCGCCAGCTTGTGTTGGGCATCCGCAGAGAGATTGCCTCTCGGAATGCCGCCGTGTCGGTGGAAGGGTTCTACAAAGGATACACCGGGTCGCCCGCCAGCGCGAACACGGGCATCGCTTTGGCCAATTTGGGTGCTGACTTCGGGGTCATTGGAAATGAGCGTGTCACCTTCGATGCGGAAGGACGTGCTTATGGCATGGAGGTGTTGCTTCAACAGCGTTTGTACAATGGCTACTATGGACTCATGGCGTACACGCTTGTGCGCAGCGAATACCAAAACCCAGGCGACGACTTTGCCTTGCAGTCCTGGGTGCCGAGTTCTTGGGACAACCGCCACATCGTCAGCTTCACGGGCGGCAAGAAATGGGACAGCGGATGGGAAGTTGGGGCCCGTGTGCTCTTCAGCGGAGGCTTGCCTTACACGCCCACAGCGCTTGAGCAGAGCCTGTTGATTCAGAATTGGGAGACGTTCAACGCGCCCATCCCGGATTACGCCATGCTCAACGCCAAGCGCAACGGGGCCTTCCACCAAGTGGACTTTCGAATCGACCGGAAGTGGTTCTTCGACAACTGGAGCTTGGATGTGTTTGCGGACATTCAGAACCTCACTGGTGCGGCGCCGCCTCAGCCCGACCAACTCGATGTGGTTCGCGACCCGGCGACAGGCCGCCCCATCCCTTCAGCGACCACCCCAGGATCTTACGATCCGCGGTTCATCTCGACCGCCACGGGCGCCATCCTTCCCGGCCTTGGCATGATCGTGGAATTGTGACGGAGCGAACTGAAAAACAACCATTTATGGCCGAAAAGTTGCTCATGACACGCATTGGAATGGGTTCTCAAAACGTTGTTTTGGATGAACTCAAACCAGGTTTGTACATCGCTCAAATCCAGTTCGAGGGAATGGCTTCACAAAGGCTTCGGTTTGTGAACGAGTGAGTGTTCGATTTGAAGTCCATTCGAGACGTATCTTCGAAAAATGACCTCAAACCAGAACAATCGCTGGTGCAGTGCCCTCTGGACATCTTGACAATGAGGGTCGACAAATTTCTCTGGGCGGTTCGGGTCTTCAAGACCCGGTCCATGGCAAGCCAGCATTGCCGTGAGGGCAAGGTGTTTGTCGATGGAAAGGCCTTGAAGCCGGCACGTGAAGTGAAGGTTGGAGAGGTGGTGCACGTCAGGAAGGGTGCGGTCACGTTTGGTTACGAGGTGGTGTCGTTCCCAAGAAGCCGGGTGAGTGCTGCGTTGGTGCCGGACCACATACGTGACGTCACGGCGCCTGAGGAAATGGAAAAGTTGGAGATGATTCGATTGGCCCAACAAGACCGACCCAAGGGCGTGGGCCGTCCCACCAAACGCGACCGCCGGGATTGGGAAAAAGCCTTTCGCTCGTGAATGCCCCCGGCCCAAAAACCATTCGCGTGGTGCGCGTTGCGGCCAGAGACGTTCGCGACCTTCGTCACAGGGTCCTTTGGCCGAACAAGGCCAGACCTGAAGATTGCGTCATCGACATCGATGAATCCCCCGAGGCCATTCACCTCGGTGCCTTCATTTCAAACGACGAGTCTTGGGGCATTCAGATTCCGGGAATGGAGGGGGCAATGGTGGGGGCGTGCTCCTTGTTTCACCAGCACTGCACCAGGACGTCCGTGCCTTGGGGAGAAGGGGAAGATGTCCGGCTCCGGGTCATGGGCACGTTGCCTGAGGTCAGGGGTTGGGGTGCGGGCGCGGCGTTGATTGCCCAAGCGGCGGAAGAAGTCCGGTTGGCGGGACGAAGCGTCTTGTGGTGCGATGCACGAGAGGTGGCGTTTGGGTTTTACGAGCGTATGGGGTTTGGGTACTTGAATGAGGTGTATGACATCCCGGAAATCGGTCCTCATCGCACGATGGCCCTCGATGTATCTTCGCTGCCGCATTGAACCACCTGAGCCATGCCAAGCATCAGCAGCAAAGGGCAATCCATGCCCGACAGCCCCATTCGAAAACTGGCTCCGTTCGCCACGGCTGCCAAAGCCGCAGGAAAGCGTGTCATTCATTTGAACATCGGTCAACCTGACATCGCCACGCCGGCGGTGGCCTTGGATGCGGTGCGTCAGGACACTCGGACGGTCATTGAGTACAGCCCCAGCGAAGGGTTTGCGTCTTATCGTGAGGGGCTTGCGGCCTACTACCGAAGTGTGAACGTCGAGGTCACAGCGGATGACATCCTTGTGACCACCGGCGGCTCGGAAGCGTTGGTGTTCGCCTTCATGTCGTGCTTGAACCCAGGCGATCAGGTCATCATTCCCGAGCCGTTTTACGCCAATTACAACGGTTTTGCCCAAATGGCAGGGGTGGAGGTGGTGCCCGTGACGGCCTCGCTCGACGATGGCTTTGCCCTTCCTCCCATTGAGGCGTTTGCGTCCAAAATCAATGACAAGACCAAGGCGATTTTGCTGTGCAACCCAGGCAATCCCACGGGCACTGTTTATGCCCCTGAAGCCCTCGATGCCCTCGCCGAATTGGTGCGAGCGCATGACCTGTACTTGTTTGCCGATGAGGTGTATCGGGAATTCTGTTACGACGGCGCCAAGCCCAAATCGGTCATGGAGCTCCCCGGTCTTGAAGACAATGTGGTGTTGGTTGACAGCGTGTCGAAACGCTACAGCATGTGCGGGGCGCGGATCGGTGCCTTGGTCACCAAGAACCCCGCTGTCCGGAAAGCGGCGATGAAGTTTGCCATGGCTCGATTGTCTCCTCCGACGTTGGCGCAGGTCGCCTCGGAGGCTGCCCTTCAAACGTCGGCAGACTATTTCAAGGAGGTGCGCGAACGGTACGTGGAGCGACGGGACGCCTTGGTGGAAGGCCTCCGTGAAATTCCTGGGGTCAAAGTCCCAACGCCGGGCGGCGCGTTCTACGCCGTGTGTGAATTGCCCATTGACAACGCCGACGCGTTTTGCCAGTGGATGCTTGAG
>JAOIQU010000057.1 GCA_028141885.1 Flavobacteriales bacterium
CCCCCGCGCCGACGTGCTGGCGCACAACAAGCTCGCGTTGACCCCGCACATTGGTGCGGCCACATCGGAGGCCCAAGACCGCATTGGCTTGGAGCTTGCCGCCCAAATTGAAGCGTTGGCCAAAATGTTCATGTCAATGGATGGATATGGATGGACTGGATGAAATTGGGATTAGCCTTGCGTGCGCTCGAATTCGTTCATGACATCGACCAACACTTGAACACTGCTCAAGGGGAGTGCGTTGTACATGGAAGCGCGGTATCCGCCGACACTGCGGTGTCCTTTCAGGCCACTGATGTTGGCGGCATTCCAAGCGGCGTCGAACGCTGCAGCGTGGGCGTCGTCATTCAAACGGAACGTCACGTTCATGTGGCTTCGGCTCCCCGGTTGTGCGTGACCCGAGAAGAGTGCGTTGCGGTCAATTTCCGAGTAGAGCAGTGCGGATTTGGCTTCGTTTTCCTTCTGGATCGCTGCCACACCGCCTCGAGCTTTCAGCCAACGCAAAGTGAGCAACGTCGTGTACACGGAGAAGACGGGCGGGGTGTTGAACATGCTGTCTTTGCCGAGGTGGACGTCCAAATCGAGGTAAGAGGGGATGTTCCTTCCCGTTTGACCCAATCGCTCGGTGTCCACCGCATACATGACGGCCCCGGCAGGTCCCATGTTCTTCTGTACGCCCCCATAAATCAACGCAAAAGGCTCGGAGTCGAAAGTGCGGCTGAGAATGTCAGAACTCATGTCCGCAACCAACGGCACATTGCTCTGAGGCATGCTGGCGTATTGGGTCCCAAAAATGGTGTTGTTCGTCGTGATGTGCAGGAATGCGTTGTCCGCACCGACCTCGCCCACGTCTGGAATGTGGTCGTAGTTGCTCTCTTTGGAGCTCGTGACCACGTTGACCTTGCCTGCGTGCTTGGCCTCCTTGATGGCCTTGGCCGACCACGTCCCGGTGTCGGCGTACGCGGCTTGACCTCCTTCAGGGATGAAATTCATGGCCGCTGTCAAAAATCCCAAGCTCGCACCTCCTTGGAGGTAGAGCACTTCAAACCGATGGGGCAAGCCGAGGAGTTCTTTGGTCAGGGCCCGACATTCATCCATCACCTCGACAAACGCCTTGCTTCGATGCGACATCTCGACCAGGGAAAGCCCATGGTCGTCCCAAGATCGTACGGCTTTGGAAGCCTGTTCGAGGACCTCTTGAGGAAGGATGCAGGGACCTGCGGAATAGTTGTGAATGGTCGGCATGTTCATGTCGGTTTTTGATCGGTGAGTCAAAGTTCCCAAATTGGAATGAGGTGCGCCACGTTTTTGGTGAGAAGAGTTTTCAGATGGGACTGAGGTGGCTTGTTTGAAATTCCGATGAATTCCCAACCGAGATAATGCGTATAATGTTTGGTGGTGCATGATGCGAGGGTCAATTTTATTGAGCGAACTCGCCAAACCGACTAGCCATGCATTCTTTTCTTCCCGCCATGCGCTCATTGCTTTGCGCTGCCTTGATTGGGCTTGCTTGGCCTTCACTGAGTCAAGGTTACACCTTGACTGTGGAGGCTGCACCGGCCTCAGATCCTTCCCTTACGACGTACCGTTTTTACGTCAACATGGTCAATGCGACAGACCGCATGAGCGCCGTGTTTGGCAACAACGAAACACCCCTTGAAATCAACACGCCAGCGGGAGCGTTCAACAGCGCCTTCAATGCCAGTTGGAATGCCTCGGGGATCAATCCAGCATTCTTGCCGGCGTTCCCGGAATTGGCATCTGACACCTACGCCACCATTGGGTTGGACGGCCCGGCTTCGACCTCTGGGTTGGAAGGTGCTGCCGACCCGAGCATTGCAGAAGACGATGATCAACTTATCAGTCCCTATTTCATCAATCCTGATGCCACGTCTTTGCTCAGTAACACGGTTACTGGGGCTTCTTACTTCATTCTCAATACAGCATCCAACGGCCTTCCGGATGAAGACATGCGGGTGTTGATACTTCAAGTCACGACATCCGGTGACATTTCTGGAACCATGAACGTGCAGGTCTTTCCTGAAGGCATTGGCGCCAACCAGCAACTCGTGGTTTGGGAATTCGACGGTGCAGGTACTTATGGTGGTGGCGATGACGTGGCTGGTTGCACGGTGGACTTGGCCTGCAACTACAACCCCGAGGCGACCGTGGACGACGGATCATGCGATTTTGAAAGCTGCTTGTCGTTTGGGTGCACCGACGAGGGGGCGTGCAACTTTGACGTCGATGCCCAATTCGACGATGGCTCTTGCACCTACGCCAATTTCCCATTGGATTGCGCGGGCAACTGTGTCAATGACGCTGACGCCGACGGGGTTTGCGATGAATTTGAACTCCCAGGGTGCACGGACCCCAATGCTTGCAATTTCAATCCGGATGCCACAGACGATGCTGGCAATTGCGTGACCCCAGATGAGCCCTACCTCGATTGCGATGGGGGATGCCTCAACGACGAGGATGGAGATGGCTTGTGTGACGAGCTTGAGCAAGCAGGCTGCACGGATGCTGGGGCCTGCAATTTTGACGGGATGGCCACTGACGACGACGGTTCTTGCGAGTACAACTCATGTGCCGGGGTGGGATGCACCGACCCCTTGGCTTGCAACTACGACGAGAATGCCGCTGAAGACGATGGGAGCTGCGATTTTTGTTCTTGCCAACGCCCGGCCACACCTTACACTTTGGTTGTGGAAAGTGAGGCAGCTGCTGTGGCTGGCATGACCACCTACAGGCTCTATGTCACCCTACCCAATCCGGGAGACCGCATGAGTGCCGTGTTTGGAAACAATGAAGCGCCTTTGATCCTTTCCGCACCTGCAGGGGTGTACAACAGTGCATTGAACGCCAGTTGGAACCCTTCGGGCATCAATCCGGCCTTCTTGGTCGTGTTTCCCGAATTGGCTTCCGACACGTACGGAACCATCGGTTTGGAAGGACCTGCTTCCACCTCGGGCCTCGCTGCCGCTGCCGATGCGAGCATTGTGGAGGACGAAAACCAGCCGATTCTCCCGTTCTTCCTCGAAAATGAAACCACAGACTTGTTGAGCAACACAGTGACCGGAGCGTCGTGGTACATCTTGAACACGGCATCGAATGGGTTGGCCGATGACAACGGCCGGGTGCTCGTGCTTCAGGTGACGACTCCTGGTTCTTTGTCCGGTCAGCTGAACTACCAAGTGTTCCCGCTCGGAGTCGGCGCCGACCAAGAGCAGGTCAGCGTTTCGTTTGACGGGGTGGGAGTCTTTGGCGGTGAAGCGCCAGAAATCAATTGTGGCTGCACCGACGACGGCGCGGCGAATTTTGACCCCGACGCAGAGTATGACGATGGATCTTGTGAGTTTGAGGTGTTGGGTTGCACCGATGTCTATGCCTGCAATTACGATGCAACTGCCGATGCAGACGATGGGAGTTGCGTGTTTTGCGATTGCGGAAGCCCTCTCGTCCCGGCTTACACCTTGACGGTGGAATCGACCGAAGCGACACAAGCCAACCTCACGCGATACCGATTCTACGTCGACATGGATGCGGCCAACGACAAGCTGAGTGCAGTGTTTGGAGACAACCAAAATTTGTTGCGCGTTCAGACGCCGGCAGGCATCTTCAACAGCGAGTTCAATGCCTCATGGAATGCCTCAGGTGTCAACAGCGCTTTCCTTGGTCAATATCCTGAATTGGCAGACGACAGTTACGCAACGATTGGACTGACAGGCCCTGCAAGCGAATTTGGCCCAGATGCGGTCGATCCACAATTGTTGGAGTGGGAGGAGGCGCCGACTACCATCGCTTCGTACTTCACCAGCGGAGGGGTGGATTTGGACATTTCCAGTGAAATCGGGGGCATTTGGTTCATTCCGGGTGCAGTGAGCAATGCCGTCGCCGATGCCAACGGCCGTGTGCTTGCCATGCAGGTCACAACCTCCGGCCCATTGTATGGAACGATCACTGCCCAAATTTTCCCAGACAGTGACGGCGAATCTCAGTTGGTGCTCAATTGGACGTTTGCCGGAGAAGGCACGTTTGAAGCCGATGGATTTGGCAACGCCTGCGGATGCACCGACATGGAGGCGGGCAATTTTGATCCTGCCGCGGTTTACGACGATGGAACGTGTGTGTTTGGCATCGTCGGCTGCACCGATCCTGAGGCGTGCAATTACGATGCAGCTGCCAACATCAACGACGATTCTTGTGAGTTTGCAGAGACTGGGTACGACTGCAATGGCGTATGCTTGGAAGACAGCGATGGCGATGGGGTGTGTGATCCGTTTGAAGTGCCTGGATGTACCAACCCTGCTGCCTTGAACTACGATGAGGACGCCACCGACGACGACGGTTCCTGTGAATTGCTTGGGTGCACCTACGACGAAGCCGAAAACTTCAATCCAGCCGCCACCGACGACGACGGTTCTTGTGAGTTCGAATTGTTGGCCGATGCGTGCATGGGGGATTTTGACGGCAGTGGGGTGATTCAGTTGAGCGACCTTCTGGACCTGCTTCTGGTGTACGGCTCGTCTTGCGACTGAAGCTCATGGCATGAATGAAAAAAGGCGACCCACTTGGGTCGCCTTTTGTTGGCAATGCGTTCCGAGATCAGCGTCCTTCCGCGAAGGCGAGAACTTCTTCTCCAAGCGGGTCGGCCCCGCTGCCCAAAGCGGCCACAATTTCGCCTTGTTCGTTCACC
>JAOIQU010000058.1 GCA_028141885.1 Flavobacteriales bacterium
TGGATTGCATTCGGTGTGGAAGCGCGCGATATGGGCGCAAAAAGCCATCCGCCCAAACCGATTGCCGCCACAACAAGCAACAAAGGCCAGGAGTCGTTGAGGAGCAACTTCACATACCTCAGGACGAAGAGTGCATCGGGCGCCTGGAGAAATGAACCTAGGCCACCGTGACCCAGTTGGTGACCCAGGACAGGGAGATGCGGTGCATAGAAAAGTGCTGCAATGAGCCCCACTCTGAACAGTTTGGGCCGAGGCAACAAAAAACATCCGAGCAAGGCCGCTTGCAATCCCGCAAAATGATGGAAGTATGCAGCACAGGCCGCCAACAACCCCAAGGTCCACTCGCGGCGCTTTCCTTGTCCCTCAAGGGCCAAAGCGGCAAACACCAAGCACAGAGCCATGCCGGGGGCATACGGGCGGGCAACGCTGGCAAACAAGAGGGTCCACTGAAGCGATCCGAAAAGAGCCAGGGCAACGCCAACCGCGGTGCCCCCAAACCACCGGCGAGCCAAAAAGACCACGGCCACCAATCCGGCAATCGAGGAGGCCAAAAAGGGTGCCTTGATCCACCACTCAATGGTGCCATTGAGAGGAATGCCCAACAACTCACCGAAATGGGCCCATGCTTTGAGGAAGATTTGAGCTCCAGCGGGATGGGCATCCACCAATACAGCCTCCTTCATCCAGGCCAAGAAGCCCTCTCCTTCGGCGACATGCAATCGTCCGAGTGCTGAAAACTCGTCGTGATGGTAAGGGAGGAAAGGCCAAGGAAGGATGCGGATGGAGGCAGCAAGAGCGAAGAGCACCCCATTGGTGGTGCTTCCAAGCGCTTCTCGAAATGCGGTCCAGTGCGTCCCGTGTTTTCCGTCCATGAAGCGAAGATAGACAGGCGTTCACGCCAGCGTCACAGAAATCCGCGAAGTCGGAAGTACGTGATCTGAAGGGCGCACTTGGGTCATGATCGCCCTTCAGTCTTGAACGTCCACGACGATGCGGGCGGCGATGGCCTTGGCCTTGGCAACGAGCTCAGACACGTCGTCGCCAGGGTCCCCGTGCGTCACGGCAACCGCCATGCGTCGATAGGGACGAACCGTCGGCTTGCCAAACACACGCACGTCACTTCGAGGTGCGTCACAAGCTTCTGCCAACCCTCTTATTGCGGGTGCGGCTCCGGCCTGGTCGGCCAAAGAAGGGGGCGCCAACACAACGGCGCTTGCCCCAGGACGCAAGAAGTCAATGGACCGCACAGGCAGGCCCAACACCGCGCGTGCATGGAGTTCGAACTCCGAGAAGTTTTGGGTTCCCGCCAGAGTGACCATGCCCGTGTCGTGGGGGCGAGGGGACAGCTCCGAGAAATAAACTGTGCCGGGCTGGCCGTCGCGTGGATTTTGGATGAAAAACTCCACCCCCCAAATGCCACTGCCTCCCAACGATTTGGTCACGGCATCTGCCATGGCCTCGGCCTCCTTCAAGAGCTCAGGCTCCATCACTGCTGGCTGCCAGCTCTCTTGGTAATCGCCTCGTTCTTGCCGGTGTCCAATGGGCGCACAAAACAACGTTTCGCCCTGGTCTTGCGTCAAAGTGAGCAGGGTGATTTCGTAGTCAAAATCGATGAAGGCTTCCACGATGATTTCGGCCAAATCGCCGCGTGAACCTTCCAATGCGTAAGCCCAAGCTTTTGCAACGTCCTCGTTCGTCCGAATGACGCTTTGGCCCTTGCCAGAGCTGGACATCAAGGGCTTCACCACGCATGGCATGCCCACGGCGTCCACGCCCGCCTGGAGTTCTTCGATTGAAGTGGCGTAACGGTAAGGGGCGGTCTTGAGTCCAAGTTCCTGCGCGGCAAGGTCGCGGATCGCCCGTCGGTTCATGGTGAAGTGCGCGGCCTTTGCTGAGGGGACCACCTTGATGCCTTGCTTCTCGTAATCGTAGAATCGCTCCGTTCGGATGGATTCCACTTCTGGAACCACAATGTCGGGTCGGTGTTTCGCGACGATCGCGTCGAGCGCATCGCCGTCGAGCATGGAAATGACTTCACACTCGTCTGCGACTTGCATGGCTGGAGCCCCTGGGTAGGCGTCGACGGCGACCACGTGTTGGCCTAGCCGCTGAAGTGCAATGACCACTTCTTTCCCCAATTCCCCGGAACCGAGGAGCATGACTTTTTTATTCATGGTTGCAAGTTAGGCGGGTGGTGCTTGGCTGCGTTTTCAGGAAGCGAAAGGGCTGTCGGTTTTGAAGTTTCGCTGGATGAAATCGAGCGCGGCCTCGAGGATGCCCCCCATGTTGACGGCCCGCTTGAAATTGACATCCCCAGTCAAGGAGAGCAAGGCGCCCTTGAGTTCGTCCACCTTCTCGGAGGCCGAGAGGTCGTCCTGACGCATGCACGTCAACAGTTGTTTCAAACGCAAATGCTCGCCTGCCGCGCGTCGGAAGAGGTCCCTGACCAAGCCCAAATCCAACTCTTCCCCAACCCCAACCAAGGGGCTTGCGTGGTGGTGGTTCCTGACGCCCTTCTCGGGGCTTCGTACCTCGTGCACGATGCCCAAGGGCGCGTGGTGCGGGAGGGCCGCCTCGCAAACAAGCGGATGGCTTGGGAGGAAGACCTTGCGGTCGGGGTATACACGCTGTCGACGCCTGGGGTTGCGCCTGTGCGGTGGATGGTGAATTGAGTGTTGCATTGATTCGGGATTGCCTTGATGGATGCCCAAGGCCAAATCATGGAGCGTCTCAAGTTGATGGTGGCGCGCCAAGGGCACGTTGATGCCCTCAGGCTTCTTTGTTCTTCGTATTTTTAAGGAATGAGGAGAGGAGTCTTCATGTTGGTTGGGTTGTTGTCGCACTGGGGTGCAACGGCACAAGGTCCTGTCGACCACTGGGAAGCCGTTGTGCAAGACGGCTCCACATGGGATTACCTTCTTCCCACCTCGCAGCCCCTGGCGTATTGGATGTTCACCAACTTCGCCGCCACGGAATGGAGCGAAGGGGTGTCCGGATTTGGCTACGGAGATGGGGACGATGCCACGGTCATCCCGCCCTCCAACAGCATTTATTTGCGCCATGTCTTTCAGATTGATGATGCCAACAGCTTTCCGGCAGCCCTGCTGGCGGTGGACTACGACGACGGCTTTGTGGCCTACCTCAATGGCACGGAAATCGCCCGGGGCAACGCTGGGGAGCCTGGAGAGGTACTCGCTTGGGATGCCATTTTGGACGGGTGGCACGAAGCGGTGCTCTACGCGGGTGGAACGCCTGACTTGATTGACGTCAACCCCGGCCTTTTGGTGTCGGGCACCAATGTGTTGGCCGTAGAGGTGCACAACAACAGCTTCTCGAGTTCAGACTTCACGGCGAGGCCATTCTTGTTTTTGGGAGCAGGTGAAGCAGGCAGCACCTTCGACGCGCCGCCGGCGTGGTTTCAGGCACCGTCAGCGGATTCGCATTTCGTCACGTTCAACTTGAACATGGCCAACGAAAACGTGTCCCCGGAGGGCGTATTTTTGGCGGGGGGCGGAAGCTTTGGGTTTCCTGGAGATTATCCCATGGCCGACGACGACGAAGATGGGATTTGGTCCATCACCGTGCAGGTGCCTCATGGCTTCACCGGGCACTACACGTTCACCAATGGGGCGTGCGAGGATTGGAGTTGCAAGGAAAATATCGTGGGACAGGAGTGTGCCGATCCCTACAACTGGAACGATCGGCTCTTGGTCAACGTCACGTCCTCCATCGAGGTGAACACCTGCTTCAGCCAGTGCTCCACCGACGGAAGTTGTGCGGCCAATCAGGGATGCACGGATGAGGCTGCGGTGAACTTTTGGGATGCCGCCACGGAGGACGACGGGTCTTGCATTTACATGAACGAATCGACCCTCCCGTTGGTGCAAGTGACTACGGACACTCCGATTTTGGACGATCCGCGCATCGTCGCCAACATGAAGGTGACCAACTTGGAGAGCGGGATCAACACGCTGAGCGATACAACCTACGAGTACAACGGTCAAATCACGATCGAGATCCGTGGCTCCTCGTCTCAGTTCTTCCCCAAACAGTCTTATGCGCTCGAAACCCAAGATTCGACAGGGGCCAACAACAACGTGCCTCTTTTGGGGATGCCCGCTGAAAACGATTGGATCCTCCACGGC
>JAOIQU010000059.1 GCA_028141885.1 Flavobacteriales bacterium
CAAGGGAAGTCGCAGCATTGGTCTCGAACGACTGATGCCGAACCTCTGACCCACCTATCTTTGCGGCATGTCGCTGATTGAAGAATTGAAATGGCGTGGGCTCCTGCATGACATCATGCCAGGCACCGAAGAGCTCATGGCCCAGGAGCGCGTGAAAGCATACGTAGGGTTCGACCCAACCGCCGACAGCCTGCACATTGGCAACCTCGTGCCCATCATGCTGTTGGTGCACTGGCAACGCGCTGGCCATACCCCCATCGCCCTGGTGGGAGGTGCCACCGGAATGGTGGGTGATCCCAGCGGCAAAACAGCAGAACGACAATTCCTGGACGTGGAGGTGTTGGAACACAACCTCGCCTGTCAAAAGGCGCAGTTGATGAAGTTTTTGGACTTCGACGGGGAGAATGCGGCATCTGTCGTCAACAACCACGATTGGTTCAAAGACTTCACCTTCCTCGACTTCATCCGCGACGTAGGCAAGCACATCACAGTCAACTACATGATGTCCAAGGACAGCGTGAAGAACCGCCTCGAAAGCGGCATGAGCTTCACGGAATTCACCTACCAACTCGTCCAGGGCTACGATTTTTACTACCTGTGGAAAGAGCACGGGGTGAAAGTCCAAATGGGCGGCAGCGACCAATGGGGCAACATCGTCACAGGTACGGAACTCATCCGCCGGAAAGGCAGCGGCCAAGCGTTTGCGGTGACTGCACCGTTGATCACCAAGGCCGATGGGTCGAAGTTTGGCAAGAGCGAAGGAGGCAACGTTTGGCTCGACAAGAACCGCACCTCCGCCTACAAATTCTACCAGTACTGGATCAATGCCGCCGACGAAGATGCGGCGAGGTACCTGCGCATCTTCACGTTGCTCAGCCGAGACGAGATTGAAGCGATTGAAGCACAGCACGCAGAGAACCCAGGCGCAAGAGCCATGCAGAAAGCCCTCGCCGAAGACGTCACGCGACGCATCCATGGACAAGAAGACCTCGACACGGCGATTGCAGCAAGTGCATTGTTGTTTGGGAAAAGTTCCGAGGACGATTTGCGCGCGTTGCCCGAGTCAGAACTCCTCAGCGTCTTCGAAGGCGTGCCGCAACGCGGAGTGAGCCGTACTGACCTCGAGGCTGGCATTGGCATCATCGACCTTCTTGCCGGGGGCGACGAGGCGTTTCTTGCGAGCAATGGAGAGGCGCGTCGCGCACTCAAGGAAGGCAGTGTCAGCGTGAACAAGGCCAAGGTCAATGACAGCCGTATGGTGTCCACCGAGGACGTCATTGGCTCAGGGCTGATCCTGCTCCAGCGCGGCAAGAAAAACTACTTCTTGGTGAGGGTGATCGGTTGATTCAATCAACCAAAGAGCAACGCCAAGTCGCGCCCTTCCACCAGGTACAAAAACACGACAAGAAGGACCGACACGACCAAACCAATGGTCGCTTTGCCCAAGTCGGAGAACACCATAGGCCAAACCTTTCGGCCGTCCTCATTGGCTTCGTGCAGACGCAAACGGAGTGCCACTTCCCGTCCGGCAAGCATGCCTAAGAACACCCAAGTGGTACTCATCGGAATTTTGGCCCCAATGCCGAGCATGTCGAATTTGAACAGCAAAAGGACAAGCCCGTAAAACAAGTCAATGAAGGTCGCTGAGCGAATGTCTTGGGTGTTGGTCTTCACACGGACGATTTCCTGGATTTTTCCGCCCCTGCGGTAGAAGATGTAGCCAAGCATGGCCAAAAGCACCGTCAGCGCAAACACAAAGGTTCCCACGCCCACTTGACGGGGGTCGCCGAGGTAGACCATGATGTTGACCAAATCCTGCGTCAGCCACTGGCTCCATAAAAATCCCGTGGAGGCCCACTGCAGTGTGGTCCAAAACTTGCGGTTGGTCCACAACCCGTGGTCTTCACCCTCGAAGGGGCGTTGCATGAACAACCGCTCAGTGGCTTTACTCAGCGCAATGAAGGCCAGGATGGCAAAGGTGAAGGCCACACCGTAGCCTCCAAGGCTCTTGACCAACATTTGGGGAAGTGCCTTGGGTGCAAAAAACGTCAGGACCAAGAACGTCGTGCTGACAGGAATGCCCAGCCGTGTGATGAACAACAGTGCCAAAGGCGGCAAAACGTACCAGGCGCTGATTGTTGGGAACAGCGTATCTCCCTTGAAGATGCCTTCGTACTTCCCAAACGTAAGGTCGTCTCCCTTGCCTCCGAGGTACTCCCCGTACCCCAAGTACCCCAACGTCACGACAATGGCCATGATGGAGCCTGCAAACAACCAAAGTTGCCACCACTTCCGACGCTCGTTCGAAACCAAGAAAGTGCCCAAGGTTTGGATGCTGTCGTTACCCACCACTGAGTAGGCGGCGAGCGAAAATCCGAGCAAGGCGAAAACAGATTCCACGAGCAGGTGTTTGCGGGCGCAAGATGCTTTGAGAAAATCAGTCTGGCAACCCTTTCGTGTTATGAATTCACGGCGCTGCCAGCAAGCTGCATCCTCGCACTACCGCATTGTCCTGTCTGCCAAGCAAGACCAAGCCCTGATCGGTGATTTTGGCCACGTCTTGGGTCGCCAAAAATGCGCAACTGTGCACGTTGGCCAAGTCAATGACGTCCAGACGTCCGACCTTGTCTTTTCGCGCCTCGGCACGGGGGTCCCGGGCTTCACGAACAATGGGCTTGACCCAAACCGGAAACCGCTGATGAATCCCGTCCAGGGCATACCCCTGAGACATCATCTCCGTCATGCCATATTCAGAGGCCAACCCAATCTCAGGAAGCACCTCGCGAATGGCTCCTTGCACTTCGCTCCGAATGGGCTCGATGGAACGTCCTTTCATGCCTCCAGTGTCCACCAAGGTGACTTCGTTCCACGGAATGGTCTCGATCCATGACGACTCAGAGCGCAAGGCCTCCACCCAATCCAAGACGGCCCAAGTCACCCCAAACAGCACCAAGGGACGACGCGTCTTTTGGTCGGCCCACTTCGACAACGCCAACATCAATGCGTCGTGGTCGTGCATCAGCATGCCTTGGTCACTCCCGTCCGCCAGCGTCATGAAGTCTGACACCATGTGCAACAGGGAGGCGTCTTCCCTGCCAAGGTAACCCGGCAACAACCCAAGCCACGACCAAGCATCCACTGGCTTTTTCCATTGCGACTCCCACCCCCAGCGCGCAACGGCAGCATACCACCTCGGTCCATGGTCATCAAGGTGGTGTTGAGCCCGGTTCGCGGTTTGGGAAGTCCCAGAACTCCTGAAGACGCTGGCAGCTTCCCAATCGCCAGTTTTGATGGTGTGGGTCTTAAAAAACTCCACGGGCATGCAGGGAATGTCCACGACGCGTTTCACGCGGTTGGGATCCACTGAAAGCGCGTCCACAAATGCTTTGTACACCTCGTTCTGGGACGCTTGCCAACGAAATAAGGCCAAAGCATGCTCCTCGAAACCGGCGGGATTCTGCGATTTCATCCAGGCCCACAGGCCTGAACGAACCTTCTCCAAGGATGCAGAGGGATCCCAATCGTGAAGCGCAGAAGACATGCCCGTAAGTTCGGCACTCTTGGCGCAGCTTCCGTAACATTGTGTCATGTCTCGTGGCCTTTGGAAATGCATGGCAGTTGTGGCCCTTTCAAGCAGCATTGGATGCCTGCCTGATCCTGCCTTTCCCTTGGAGCCAACCTTGACCTTTCAATCGCTTGCGACCTCAGAAGACGGCACCGCCACCCTCACTCTGGCCTTCACCGATGGCGACGGGAATGTGGGGTTGACCCAAGCCGACACATTGCCCCCATTTTGCCAAACCTGCGAGCACCACTACAATTTGGTGGGCCGGTATGAAGAATGGGTGGACAGTGCATGGCGTTCTCCGACCCTTCTCGTGCCGTATGCATACAGGGTGCCGGTGGCAGAACCCACAGGTTCAAGCCCTGCCCTCGATGGGACAATCGAAGTTGAACTCACGTCGTGGTACTTGACGGGCACGGGTGCTGATTCCGTCAGATTCGAATGGACGTTGTGGGATCGCGATTTGAACCCCAGCAACGGTGCCTCGACCGGATCCGTGGCCGTCCCGGACTGACCTACACGCGGTCTTTGGCCCCTGAAAGCTCGGCGCTGACATGGGCGATGCGGTCACCACA
>JAOIQU010000006.1 GCA_028141885.1 Flavobacteriales bacterium
TGACGGGCACAAGCCGAGGTGCGGCCTACGACAGTTTGGCCAAACACCCTTGGAAACCCTTATACAACCGGGCGGTCAGAGGGGCCTACAGACCGGGTTCCATTTTCAAGATGGTGCAAGGCCTGATCGGTATGCAAGAGGGAGTCATTTCTGAGCGCACGCACATTGTGTGCAACCGCGATGTCATCGGTTGTCACGGGGCCCACACCCAAGACGATTTGCGCAGGGCCATTGTCCACAGCTGCAATCCGTACTTCTACGATGTGATGCGTCGCATGGTGAATCAGCATCCCAACTTGGACAAATTTGACAACGCCCGACTTGGTCTCGGCTGGTGGACAGAGCGCATCAAAGACTTTGGGTTGGGCACGGATTTGGGAGGGCATGTGCCCGGCACGCGATCCGGGTTGGTGCCAGACACCACGTACTACGATAAGATCTATGGACGTCGCCATTGGACCTTCCGAACCATTTACTCCATCAGCATCGGCGAAGGGGAGCTGCTGGCCACGCCTTTGCACATGGCCAATTTGGCCGCAATCATGGCGAACAAAGGATGGTACATGGAGCCACACCTCATTCGAGACATTGGCGGCAAAGGCAAGCCAGAGTCGCTTCAAGTCCGACATGAGGTCGGCGTCGATGCCATGCACTTTGAGCCCATCTTGGACGCCATGCAGTTGGTGATTGAAGACAAAACTGGCACAGGCACACGCGCGTTCACCAAGGGCATCACCACGTGTGGGAAAACGGGGACGGTCCAAAATCGGAACCAAGCCGACCACAGCGTCTTCATGGCCCTTGCGCCTCGGGAAAACCCCAAAATCGCGCTCAGCGTCTACGTCGAAAACGGCGGCGCAGGTGGCGAATGGGCCGCGCCCATCGCCGGCCTGCTCGTGGAGAAATACATTCGCGACGACATCCGCGATGCCGCCAGAGAACGCCGCGTGATGGGCGCCACCTACCCACTGGATCCTGAATTTGTGGAATCCCAAGCGCCATGATGAAATCTCGTCGCGCCTCCATCCTGTCGCAACTTGATTGGCCCACCTTGATGCTTGTCATCGCCTTGGTGACCCTCGGTTGGTTGAACATTGTGAGTGCCACGGCCGAGGCTGAGGTCGTTTGGGACCTGGGCGGCAAAGCTGGGAAACAGCTCATTTGGATGGGTGTATGCACCGTGTTGATGACGGGGCTTCTGGCTGTGGAAGGGGAATTTTACATTCGGACTTCCGTGCTGCATTACCTCGTGGTCCTAGCACTGCTGGCCGCTGTGCTGGTTGTCGGAAAGAAGGTGGGCGGCGCGCGGTCGTGGTTTGGGGTGGGGAGCTTTGGGATCCAACCGAGTGAATTTGCCAAAACGGCCACCTCCCTCATGGTCGCCTGGTACCTCAGCCGAGATGAACGTCCCTGGCGCACGCTCAAAACTCGGTTGCAATCCTTGGCAATCATCGCCATCCCTGCGGGCCTCATTTTGCTTCAACCCGATGCCGGAACGGTGCTCGTGTTTGGAGGGTTTGTCTTTGTGCTTTACCGCGAAGGGCTCAGTGGCAACGTGCTCCTTTTGGGGGTGTCGGCTTTGGTGCTTTCGGTGCTGACCATTTTGTTTGGTGCAAGTGAGAGTTGGTACCCGTTTGTGGGCATGGACACGGGCTTTTGGTGGCTCTTGATCTCCTTGGCGGTGTTGGGTGCACTGGTGCTCATGCTGGTCAGGGCAGCCACCTTGCCGCGCTTCAGGAAGCGAACCACCCGTTGGGGCGTTTTGCTTTTGATGGGAGGCATGCTCTTCTCGACTGGGCTTCACATGGGCATGGAGAACATCCTCAAGAAGCACCAGCGTGAACGCATCCACGTCTTGTTTGGCATTGACGTGGACAACCCCGATGCCGATTACAACATCCGTCATGCAAAAGCGGCCATCGGATCCGGTGGGTGGACGGGCAAAGGCTTTGCGCAAGGTCCAATGACCGCCTATGGCTTTGTGCCGGAGCAAGAAACCGACTTCATCTTCTGCACCGTCGGCGAGGAATGGGGATTTCTTGGGAGCGCGGGTGTAGTGATTATGTTTGTGTTTCTGATTCTCCGAGTGTTGCACTTGGCGGAGCGGCAACGGTCTCCCTTCACACGCATGTACGCCTATGCCGTTGCAAGCATTTTGTTCATGCACGTGCTGGTCAATGTCGGCATGGTGCTGGGACTTGCCCCGGTCATTGGCATCCCACTTCCCTTTTTCAGTTACGGCGGCTCCTCACTGATGGGATTCACCCTGTTGATCGGGATCCTGTTGCGTTTGGATGGCGAACGCTTCACCATTCTTCGATAGCCTTCGTCGAACTTTTTTTGCCGTTCATTTGGACAAACCAAAGTTTCGTCTGAAATTGGGGTTATGACTTTCACCACAAACATGTGTTGCTGTTGCTGCTGTCCTCCGGACAGGGGCTTTGTGCGCATGCGTGGTTGAAGGATCCTCTTCAAAACGTAACCTCAAGAAGCCCTCGTTCGTAACGGGGGCTTCTTTTTTTTGACCCAAACTGCGATGACCGCACCCATTCTTGACCCCAGACTCGGCACCCTTGACGAACTGCGTTGGCACGTCGGCAACACGCCCCTGCATCCCATGCTCCACCTGAGCCCCAAGCCAGGTGTGGAGATTTATGCCAAGCTTGAATGGCAGCAGTTTGGCGGGAGTGTGAAAGCCCGGCCCGCATTCAACATCCTGTACAACGCAGTGGCCTCGGGTGCCCTCCGTGGACGGCGTCTGCTCGACGCCTCTTCCGGCAACACAGGCATCGCCTACGCCATTTTTGCTGCCGCGGCTGGCATCCCTGTGACCTTGTGCATTCCCGAGAACGCTTCCAAGGAGCGCAAGCACATTTTGCGATCGCTCGGGGTGGAATTGATTTTGACGAGTCCCTTTGAAAGCACCGACGGCTCCCAAGACGTGGCCCGCGAGCTCGCCCAGTCTCAACCCGACCGTTACCACTACGTGGACCAATACAGCAACGACGCCAACTGGATGGCCCATTACAACCACACCGGTCTGGAACTGTGGGAAGAAACGCACCATCGCATCACGCATTTCGTGGCCGGTTTGGGCACCACGGGGACCTTCACAGGCACCGGAAGACGCCTCAAAGAACTCAACCAGGACATCCAGCTCGTGGCCCTTCAACCTGAGACCGCCTTGCATGGCCTCGAGGGATGGAAGCACCTCGAAACGGCACGGGTGCCCAAAATTTTTGACGCCACTGTACCAGACGAAACCCGTCTGGTCACCACGGAGGCGAGCTACACCATGCTGAAACGCGCAGCGAAAGAAGAAGGATTGTTGATCAGTCCCTCCGCTGCCGCCAACCTCGCCGGTGCTGTGCAACTCGCCGAAGAAATCGAAAAAGGTGTGATCGTCACCGTGCTGGCCGACGATGCCACCAAGTACAGCGAAGTCATTGAACGTATCCTGCCATGAGTTTTCTTCCGCTTGACATCGACCCAAAAGCCCTTCAGGCCATGACCGACCACGCCGAAGCTGCCTTTCCCAATGAATGCTGCGGCTTTTTCTATGGCTCGGAGGACGGCAGCGTGCGGTCCGTGACCACCTCTACGGAAGTGATCAACAGCAAGGAAGGCGACCAACGCCGGCGATTTGCCATTTCTGACATGGACTACCTCCGGGCGGAACGGCACGCGGCGAAAGAAGGACTCACCTTGCTTGGGGTGTACCACAGCCACCCTCTGCACCCGGCGATTCCGAGTGAATACGATTTGGCCGTGGCCCTTCCCTATTTCAGCTACATCATTGTCAGCGTGCAACCCGAGGGCACGGCCCATGTCCGCAGCTGGCAACTCGACGACTCCAGACAATTTGACGAAGAACACATTGTGGCGCTCCCTGACAACTTGAAGGTCGCCTGATTCCAACGAAACTACAACACACAACATTCCTGACATGGCTCAATTGATCATCCCCACACCCCTCCGCAAATTCACGGACGGCCAAGGCGTATTCACCGAAGAGGCCGCCACCGTGAAAGAGCTGCTTGCAGCACTCGTAACGCAACACCCTGGCCTCAAACCGCATTTGTTTGAGGACTCCCGCAGCCTCCGAAGCTTCATCCGCGTGTACGTCGGCGACGAAGACATTCATGCCCTGCAAGGCGAAGACACTGCGCTGCAACCCAACGACGAAGTGAGCATCATTCCAGCCATTGCTGGAGGCATTTGAACCCTTTCCCACATGGAACAGATTCAATTCAGCAAAGAGGAACTCGAGCGTTACAGCCGGCACCTCATCATTCCCGAATTCAACATCGAAGGGCAGCGCAAGCTCAAAGGCTCGAGTGTTTTGGTCATTGGGTCAGGTGGTTTGGGATCACCCCTGTTGCTCTACCTCGCGGCCGCCGGGGTGGGCCGCATCGGCATCGTGGACTTTGACACCGTCGACGCCAGTAACTTGCAACGTCAAGTGCTGTTTGGCATTCAATCTGTGGGTGCGCCCAAGGTGGAGGCGGCGCGAGATCGTTTGGCCTCCCTCAACCCTCACATCACGATTGAGGTGCACAACACCAAATTCACAAGCGCCAATGCCCGTGAATTGGTGCGTCAATACGACGTGGTGGCCGACGGCACGGACAACTTTCCAACCCGCTATCTCGTCAACGATGCGTGTGTGCTTGAGGGCAAAGTGAACGTGTACGCCAGCATTTATCGGTTCGAGGGCCAGGCATCTGTGTTCAACGAGTTGCTGCCCGACGGCATGCGGGGGCCCAATTACCGAGACTTGTTCCCTTCGCCGCCCCCTCCTGGGCTTGTGCCGAGTTGTGCTGAAGGCGGAGTGATTGGCGTGCTGCCAGGGATTTTGGGCTCGCTTCAAGCGCTCGAAGTCATCAAGGTCATCACCGGCGTGGGCGACACCTTGAGCGGGCGTCTGTTCCTGTTCGACGCCACGGGCTTCACCACGCGGACGATGAAGGTGCGGAAGGATCCGCGCAACCCCCTCAACGGCGAAAACCCCACCCAAACCGAGCTCATCGATTACGACCAGTTCTGCGGCATCGGAGTACCGACAGCGCAGGAAAGGGCCGTTGACGCCATCGACGTTCATGAGCTCAAAGCTTGGCGTGACAGCGGCAAAGACCACGTGCTGATTGACGTGCGGGAGCCCTATGAATTTGGCATTGCGGAAATGGGTGGAGACCTCATTCCCTTGGCCACGGTGATTGAAAGTACCGCCCGCATTCCCAAGGACCTTCCCGTGGTCGTGCAGTGTCGCTCAGGCGCGCGGAGTGCCAAGGCGATTCGTCAACTCGAAGACGCCCATGGATACACCAACCTCGTGAACCTCACAGGAGGCATTTTGGCGTGGCAAGAACACATTGACCCGTCGCTGGCTCGCTATTGAGTGAGTTTGGCACGGTCTGTGGGGGAGTAAGTGCGCCGGCCTTTGAAGGTTTTGGTTGGGCTGGCGCAGGATTGTAGACGCAAACGGGGCTCCATGTTGGAGCCCCGTTTCACGTTTTGAGCCTGTCGCATTCAGAGACCCAGCAACACCTCAGTTGGGGTCTTGCCTCCAAACAACATGCGCTCGGGATTCTCAATCATTTCTTTGATCATGTACAAGAATCCAACGCTCTCCTTGCCGTCCACAATGCGGTGGTCGTAGCTGAGCGCCACGTACATGATGGGGCGGATTTCCACTTTGCCGTTGATGGCCACGGGACGCTCCACAATGTTGTGCATTCCGAGGATCGCACTCTGCGGTGGGTTGATGATGGGCGTAGACAGCATGGAGCCAAACACACCACCGTTCGTGATCGTGAAGGTTCCGCCTTGCATCTCGTCGACGGTGAGCTCCCCGTCGCGAGCGCGGATCGCCAAGCGCTTGATTTCGGCTTCGATTTCGGCCAAGCTCATGGTCTCGGCGTTTCGCACGACCGGCACCATCAATCCTTTGGGTGAGCTCACCGCAATGCACACGTCAGCGTAGTCGTGGTAGATGAGTTCTTTGCCGTCGATTTGGGCATTGATGGCAGGGAATTCCGCTAGGGCCGTCGTCACCGCTTTCGTGAAGAAACCCATGAACCCAAGGCCCACGCCGAACTGCTCACGAAACGCATCTTTGTGCTTTTTGCGCAAATCCATGACGGGTTTCATGTCCACCTCGTTGAAGGTGGTCAGCATCGCCGTTTCGTTCTTCACAGAGACCAAACGCTCCGCCACCTTCCGGCGCAGCATGCTCATCTTTTCGCGGCGGGTGTCGCGGCTTCCAGCCCAGCCAGAGCGAACGTTGCTCGCGTCGAAGCCGGCGGCCAGAGCAGCCAGCACGTCTTGCTTCAAGACACGGCCGTCCCGCCCTGTCCCTGGAACCGACCCCGCAGGCAACCCCGCATCGGCCATGGCCTTTCGGGCGGCTGGAGAGGCGTGCCCTGTTGCGTGGCTTCCGCCCGTCGGCGCTGAGGCCACAGGGGCCGGAGCTGGTGCAGGAGTTGGCGCGGGTGCCGGTGCCGCCTTCGGAGCGGGAGCCGCTTCAGGCTTCGGCGCGGGGGATGCAGCACCTGCAGGACGTTC
This sequence comes from Flavobacteriales bacterium, assembly GCA_028141885.1. Next base: position 6,565 of record JAOIQU010000006.1, read on the forward strand.
CGCATCCGTGTCAATCAAACAGCACACGTCCCCCACCGCCACGGCATCACCTTCTTCTGCCTTGAGCGTGATGACACCTGCTGCTTCGGCAGGCAATTCGAGGGTCGCCTTGTCCGAATCCACTTCGGCAATGGCTTGGTCTTTGTCAACGTAGTCGCCGTCCGAAACCAGCCAAGTGGCGATTTCCACTTCAGAGATGCTCTCTCCGGGGCTGGGGACTTTCATTTCAAGAATCGGCATGATCGTGTCGTTGGGTTGTCTGATTCAAGTCAAAAGGTTGCCATGGCCAAGACCTCGTCAAGCAAGGCGTTGTGGCGCTGTTGGTGAACAGCTGGGGAACCGGAAGCAGGGCTTGCGCTCGCGCTCCGTCCCACATACTGCAATTGTCCCAGGCCGTGAAGGCCCATGTGCTCGTTCATGAAGGTCCATCCCCCCATGTTGCGCGGCTCTTCTTGGAGCCAAACAAGATGCGCGTCTTTTGCCTGACGTTTCAAGGCTTTGGCAATGGCGTCGGCTGGGAACGGATGAAGCTGCTCCACTCGGATGACCGCCATGTTCTTGGACACCCGTCCGTCAAATTTCTCGAGCAGGTCGTAGTACACTTTTCCAGAACAAAGCACGACCGTCTTCGCGCCTTTCACGCCATTCGCATCGTCGATGACTTCCTGGAATCCGCCGCTCGAGAAGTCGGCCATGGAGGACACCGCTTTGGGATAGCGCAGCAGCTTCTTGGGGGTGAACACCACAAGAGGCTTGCGGAAGGGGCGGTGCACTTGGCGGCGCAGCACATGGAACATGTTGGCAGGTGTGGTGCAATTGGCCACAATGATGTTGTCGCCTGAGCCCAATTGCAAGAAGCGCTCCATGCGCCCACTGCTGTGTTCAGACCCCATGCCTTCGTAGCCGTGAGGCAGCAGCAAAGTCAGGCCGTTCATCGTGCGCCACTTGTCTTCCCCTGCGCTCAGGAACTGGTCCCACATGATTTGGGCCCCGTTGTTGAAGTCCCCAAACTGCGCCTCCCAAATGGTCAACCCGTTGGGGTTCGCAAACGCATAACCGTATTCAAAACCGCTGACGGCGTACTCTGACAAATGGCTGTTGTAAACGGCCACGTTCGACTGCCCTTCTTTCAAAGCGTTGAGCAGAATCACTTCGTCCTCGGCGTCCTCGGTTTTCACCACGGCGTGGCGATGAGAGAAGGTGCCGCGCTCCACGTCTTGGCCACTCAATCGAACGGGGTGTCCCTCTGTCAGCAAACTTGCGTAAGCAAGCATTTCCCCCATCGCCCAATCGAACTGGTCTCGCTCAATCATGCCGAGGCGGTCGTTCATGAGCTTTTTCACCTTCCGGAAGAACTTGGGTCCCTCGGGAAGCGTGTTCATGGCCACAGCCAGGGAGGTCAATTGCTTTTGGGCCACACCTGTTTTGGGAGATGTGGTCAACTCTTCCTCCTTGGCAGGTCGATACCCTTCCCACAATTCGCTCAAGAAATCGTCCACCACAGAAAGCTCCATGGTTTTTGCTTCCTCGAATCCCTCTTCCATGCGACCGAGCAGCTCCGTTTTCATCGCCTCGGCCTCCTCTGCAGTCACCGAACCATCTGCCAGTAAACGCTCGAGGTAGATGTCGCGTGGGGAGTTGTGTGCAGCGATGGCTTTGTACAGCTTGGGCTGGGTGAACTTGGGCTCGTCACCTTCGTTGTGTCCGTACTTGCGATAGCCCAACAAGTCGATGAACACGTCGCGGTGAAAGGTTTGACGGTATTCCAACGCAATGTTCATCACTTGCACCACCGCCTCCACGTCATCTGCATTCACGTGGAACACCAGTGACTTTGTGACTTTTGCAACGTCCGTGCAATAGGTCGACGTGCGGGCGTCGAGGTAGTTCGTGGTGAATCCAACCTGGTTGTTGACCACAATGTGGACCGTGCCCCCAGTCCTGTAGCCATCGAGGCCGGCCATTTGGGCCACCTCGTACACCACGCCTTGACCTGCCACGGCTGCATCGCCGTGAATCAAGATCGGCAGCACGCTGGCCTCGTCGCCTTCACGGGCGTCGATTCGGGCGCGCGCAATGCCTTCCACCACAGGATCCACCGCTTCCAAGTGCGACGGGTTGGGTGCCAGGGTGATGGTCACCTCTTCCCCTGTGTCTGCCACTTGTTTGCGTGAGTAGCCGAGGTGGTATTTCACATCGCCATCAAACAGGCCGTCCCCGTCGTAGGCTTTGCCCTCAAATTCGCACAGGATGTTGGCATATGGCTTGCCCAAAATGTGAGCCAGTGTGCTCAAACGACCTCGGTGCGCCATGCCGATGACCACTTCGCGTACCCCTCTTGTGGTGCCCGTTTCAATCAATGCGTCAAGGGCGGGGATCAAACTTTCACCTCCCTCCAAGGAGAATCGCTTTTGGCCGACGAACTTCTTTTGCAAAAACTCCTCAAACAGGGTGGCCTGGCTGATTTTCTTCAGAACGTGCTTGCGTCCGGAGGCGTCCAGTCTTGGGCGATTGGCCAGCTCAATGTGCTCTCGAATCCACTTGAGTCGCTCAGGCTCCGGGATGTACATGTATTCGATGCCAATGGAGTGGCAGTACGTCGATTCGAGGTGAGCAATGATGTCCCGGAGTTTGGCCGCCCCAATGCCCACTTCGTTGCCTGCCTGGAACACCGTGTCGAGGTCGGCGTCTGAGAGGTCGAAGTTTTCCAGCGACAACGTGGGGGTGTACGTCCTGCGCTCCCGGACGGGGTTGGTCTGGGTGAACAGGTGACCGCGCGTGCGGTACCCGTGAATCAGGTCCAACACCTTGAATTCTTTCAGCGTTGCAGGTGACGCCGAATCTTCTCCGTACGTGGCCCGGCTCAGGTCAAAACCTGCAAAAAAAAGCCGCCACGTGCGGTCGACCGATTCGGGGTCCGCGAGGTAGCGAGCGTAAAGGGCTTCGAGCGCGCCAGGTTCAGCGTTGCTCAGAAATGAAAGTGGGTCCATGAGGACAAGGGGCATTTAGCACGAGCAAAGATAAGCCCGGCCAAGGGACCCCCCAAGGAATGATGGGGGAATCAGTGACTCCGCGAAACCACGTGCTGGGCCAAGCCCTCAAACCAAGATGCCGACTCCTCGCTCAAGTTCAAGGCCGCCAAAGAAGCGGCGGCCTCCTCCACATGTGCGGCCATGCGTCTCTGGGCCTCTTCGTCCGCGCCAGCCTCAAGCATCGCTTGGCGCACGGCTGCAATTTTGGCATCGCCCTGATCCGAGCCCGAAGCCGGATGAACACCGGTCCACTGATCCAAGACCTCACGGCTCGATGGATGGGCCGCGGTGGTCAGCCAGAGCAGGGTCTTTTTGTCAGACAGGATGTCGCCACCCACTTGCTTGCCCGTCGCCCCGCTTTGGCCAAACGTGTCGAGGAAATCGTCTTGAATTTGAAACGCCAACCCAACGTTCAAACCGTAGTTGTACCACATGTTCACGCGTTCCTGCGAGGCACCTGCGCTCATGGCCCCCATGGCTGCTGAAGCGGCCAAAAGCACCGAGGTTTTGAGTCGAATCATCTCGATGTATGCCTCCACCGCCACTTCTGACCTTGTTTCGAATGCCATGTCGCTTTGTTGGCCTTCACACACTTCTCGCGCCGTGGTGTTGAACATGCCCAACACGTTTGGCAGAGCGTGTGCAGGCGTGGATTCCAACGCGGTCAAAGCCAGGGTATACATCACGTCCCCGGACAGGATGGCTGCGTTTTCAGACCACTTCACATGAACCGTGGGGCGGCCTCTCCGCAACGGCGCTTGGTCCATGATGTCGTCATGCATCAAGGTGAAGTTGTGAAAGAGCTCCACCGCCATGGCCGCGGGGAGGGCATCTTCGACGCGGCCGCCTTCTGCTTCACATGCGGCCAACGCGAGCACGGGGCGAATCCGCTTTCCCCCCAGCGACAGGAGATAGTGGATGGGCGCATACAGACCGTCCGAAGAGGAGGCGGGATAGGAAGACAAAAAGTCAGTCAATCCAGACTCAAGTGCTTCGCGCCAGCGCGCTTCTGCAGAAGGGAGATTCATGGCATCAAAAGTGCGTGGTCGTCCAGTTTGTTCGTCTTGGTCGAGCACATCATCGCCCGCGGCGCAATTGCTCCAACAGGTATGTGCCGTATCCACTCTTCACGAGCGGTTCCGCAAGACGCTCCAATTGGCCGTCGTCGATGAAGCCCATCCGCCAGGCAATTTCCTCTAAGCACCCAATTTTCAGGCCTTGACGGTCTTCAATGACTTGGACAAATTGAGACGCCTGCATGAGTGAGGCGTGCGTCCCAGTGTCAAGCCATGCCATGCCTCGGTCGAGCACGCCCACATGCAATTTGCCTGCGTCGAGGTAAGCTTTGTTGACGTCGGTGATTTCGTACTCTCCCCGCGCACTTGGCTTCAGGTTGTGCGCGATCTCCACCACGTCATTGTCATAGAAGTACAGACCAGGCACGGCGAAATTGGACTTGGGCTGGGTGGGCTTCTCTTCAATGCTCAGCACCTTGCCTTGCGGGTCGAAGTCCACCACGCCGTAACGCTCCGGATCGCTGACGTAGTAGGCGAACACGATGGCGCCGTCTGGATCGGTGTGGGCACGAAGCGTTCGGCCAAAGCTCTTCCCATAGAAAATGTTGTCTCCAAGGACCAGCGCCACCTTGTCGTTGCCCACAAACTCTTTCCCCAAGACAAAAGCTTGGGCGAGGCCATTGGGCACCTCCTGCACTGTGTAGCTGAATGAGCAGCCCAACTCTGAGCCGTCCCCCAACAAGCGCTGGAACGCCGCGGAGTCCTCAGGGGTGGTGATGATGAGGATGTCTCGAATGCCGGCAATCATCAACGTGGACAAGGGGTGGTAAATCATCGGCTTGTCATAGATGGGCATCAACTGTTTGCTGACAGCCTTGGTCAGTGGCCACAAACGCGTGCCACTGCCTCCCGCAAGAACGATTCCTTTCATGGGTTGAAGATACGCAGTGTGCTTGCCTCAGTCACGAGCGCGCAAGCCCTCGTGTTGCTCCTCCCCTTTGCCAGGGCTCGTGCCTTTTTGGACTTGGAGGTGGTCCAATGCCAAAATGTCCTCTTCATCCAACAAATCGAAGAAGGGTTCTCTGAACGTCTTGGCTGTCACGAAACGCGCGAAGCTCATGAGCATGGACGGAAGCAACATCAGGTTGGTGAACATGGCCACCAGCAACGTCACGGAAACCAACATGCCCAGCGAACGCGTGCCGTCGAATTCACTCAGGGCAAACATCAAGAAGCCGAAGAACAACACGATCGACGTGTACATCATGCTGACCCCAGTTTCGCGAACAGCTGCGAGGACGGCTTCGCGAATTTGCCAGCCATTGGAGAGCAACTCTTGACGGTATTTGGCCAAGAAGTGGATGGTGTCGTCCACTGAAATGCCAAAGGCCACGGAGAAGACCAAAATGGTTGAAGGCTTGATGGGGATGCCAGTCCAGCCCATGACCCCCGCTGTGAAAAGCAGAGGCAACAAGTTGGGAATCAATGCGATGCCCACCATGCGTGCGCTCTTGAACAACAAGGCCATGACGAGGGCGATGACGAGGATCGCTAGCGTCATCGAAATGGCGAGGTTCTTCACGAGGTAATTGGTCCCTTCCAAAAACACGATGCTCGTTCCGGTGACCGTCACGTCGTAGCGAGCGGGCGGGAAAATGCTGTCGATGCGCGGTTGCAAATCCGCCATCAGCGCCTCCATTTCCAGCGTCCCCACATCCGCCATGTTGGCAGAAACCCGCGTGAGGGTCTTGGTGCTGTCCACGAAATTGGTGGTGACCGCATTCGCATGGTCAATGTCCGAAGCCGCCGACTCACTGCCCCGGAAATAAGGACCAATGAACGATCGCTCTTGACGAGAGGGCAACCGATAGCGCGCAGGGTCTCCTCCATAGAACGCCTGCAAACCAAACTTCACCGCATCCACTGCGCTCAAGCTTCTCGAAAACTCGGGATAAGTCCGAAGCAAATTCTGGAAGGACTCGATGCGGCGCAAGTTGGAGGGGCTCAAGATTTGGCCTGGTTTCTTCCCATCGATCAGCACTTCAAACGGCATCACTCCGCGGAACTTGGATTCCAACCATGCGAGGTCCACAAGAACGCGGTCGTCGTCGGGCAAATCGTCCACAATGTTGCCGGTGGTCACCATTTGGGTCATGCCCCAAGCACTCATGAACGCCACGACAAGGGCTGCGACGTACACGCGGTTCCGCCGTCCTTGAACCACGCTGACAAATGTGCCCACCACCCGGTCGACCCAAGCGCGATCAAGGTGCGTCAGATGCCGCTCACTCGGTTCCGGAAGCCAAGTGAACAACGCTGGAATCAAGACAATGCTGATGCCAAAGGCCGCCATGATGTTCAAAGACGACACCACCCCAAATTCCACCAGAAGCGGACTGTGAGTGAAGATGAACGTGGCAAAGCCCAATGCCGTGGTGGCGTTGGTCAGCAAGGTCGCATTGCCCACTTTGGCCACCATGCGTTTCAGCGCCAACATCTTGTTCCCATGGCGCTTGAATTCCGCCTGGTATTTGTTGACCAAATAAATGCAGTTGGGCACCCCGATGACAATCATCAACGGAGGGATGAGCGACATCAAAAGCGTCAGTTTGAAGTCCAGCAAGGACATGGTGCCGAGCGACCAAACCACCCCCACCACCACCACGGTCAAACACACCCCCACCACTGCCATGTTTCGGAAAAACAAGAACAGCAGCAGCGCGGTCACGGCGATGGCGGCCACGATGAAGTACCCAAGTTCACCTTTGACTTTGTTGCTGAGTGAAATGCGGATGAAGGGCAGGCCGCTCAGGTAGGTCCGGATGCCTGTGGCCTCAGACCATTGGTCCGACACTTCAATGATGTCTTCTACAATTCGGCCACGCTTGGCGGAATTGAGCATGTCGTGGTTGAAGACGACCATCATGAGCGTCGCCTCGTTGTCCGGATTGTACAGAAGCCCCTCGTAAAAGGGCATGTTTCTGACCCGGTCTACGATTTCATTGGCCCTTTCATCCGTCAACGGGGGCGCATTGGGTTGAACCTCCAACAAGTCTGGAGCCAAGGCTTGCAACAAAAAGGACTTTTCAGCAGGGTGCTTCACCACCTCGAAGGCATTGGTGATGGCGAACACGGAGTCGATGATCACGGTGGGTTTGCCGTCGACCGTGACCCTGAGGGTTCGGATTTGTTCGGCCAAACCATGCCACAGTTGCAGCCCCTCGGCGGTGCGCAAGCGGTCGTCCTCCACGCCAATCAAGAGCACATTCCCCTCTGCCCCAAACGTCTCGAGGAACCGAGCATGAGCCAATTCAGAGGGATCGTCCTCAGGCAAAATCCCCCCGTACTTGTACTGCATTTTGAGGTTGGGGATTTGAAGCCCCATGAACACAGTGATGGCCAACAGCACAAGCACCGCAGGCAAACGGTGCCGAATCAAAGAGGATGCAATGCGGAGCCACATGAGAGGTGCAAAGAAACGACATGGACGGGCGCAGACCTCGGCGGCCGAATTACCTTTGTGCCCATGGAAAACTACGACGTTGTCGTCATCGGAAGCGGCCCTGGAGGCTACGTGGCTGCCATCCGCGCATCCCAACTCGGTTTGCGCACGGCTTTGGTTGAGAAATACGCCACACTTGGGGGCACGTGTTTGAACGTGGGCTGCATCCCTTCCAAGGCCCTGCTGGACAGCTCTGAACACTACCACCAGGCGAAAGAGCAGTTCGCCACCCATGGCATTGAGGTGGGGTCGTTGGGCATCGATTTTCCCCAAATGATTGCCAGGAAAGGTGAAGTGGTCTCCCAAACCACAGAGGGGATCAACTTCCTGATGAAGAAGAACAACATCGACGTGCACCAAGGTGTCGGGTCTTTTGTCGACGCGCACACCATCGCAGTCACCCCTGCCAAAGGGGATGCAACCAACATCGGCGCGAAGCACGTCATCGTCGCCACGGGCTCAAAGCCCAGCTCTTTGCCCTTCATCGAAGTGGACAAGAAGCGGGTGATCACGAGCACAGAAGCGCTCAGTTTGCCCAAGCTGCCCAAATCCATGGTCGTCATCGGTGGCGGTGTCATCGGATTGGAATTGGGTTCCGTCTACGCACGACTTGGGACTGAAGTCAATGTGGTGGAGTACGCCGACAGCATCATCCCCACGATGGATCGGGCCATGGGTAAGGAACTCGTGCGTTCGATGAAAAAGTTGGGGGTGAAATTCCACCTCAAGCATGGCGTCAAAGAAGTGAGCGCCACAGGTCGCAGCGTCACCGTAAAGGCCGACACGCACAAAGGCGATGAGGTGACCTTCAAGGCCGAATACTGCCTCGTCAGCGTCGGCAGACGGCCCTACACAGATGGGCTCAACCTCGAAGCTGCCGGCCTCACGACAGACGAGCGTGGACGCCTCGCCGTGGACGCCCAGATGAGGACAGCTGTTCCGCACATCTACGCCATTGGCGACGTGGTGCGCGGCGCGATGCTGGCCCACAAAGCCGAAGAAGAAGGCGTCTTCGCAGCCGAGACCATTGCCGGTCAACACCCGCACATCGACTACAACCTCATCCCCAACGTGGTGTACACTTGGCCCGAAGTGGCGGGTGTGGGCGCCACCGAGGAGCAGTTGAAAACAGACGGCGTGCCCTACAAGAGCGGCAGCTTTCCATTCAAAGCAAGCGGCCGGGCGCGCGCGAGCATGGACACGGACGGGTTGGTCAAGGTGCTCGCCCATGCGGACACAGATGAAATCCTTGGCGTGCACATGTGCGGTCCTCGAGCTGCCGATATGATCGCCGAGGCCGTGGTGGCGATGGAGTTCCGTGCAAGCGCGGAAGATATTTCGCGCATGAGCCACGCGCATCCCACGTTCACGGAAGCCATCAAAGAAGCTGCGCTTGCCGCCACCGAAAACCGCGCGCTGCACATTTGAGCGTGTCGGTTGTTGAGAACGCATGAATCAACCCATGAAGACGTGCATCCTGCTGGTCAATCTTGGCACACCTGATGCGCCGACGGCAAGTGCTGTGGGGCGCTATCTGCGTGAATTTCTCGGGGACGGTCGCGTCATTGACGTGCCGTGGCTTCCGCGCAAGATTTTGGTGAACAGCATCATTGCCCCGATTCGGAAGTACCGCAGTGCCCGGGAGTACAAGAAAGTTTGGACCGAAGAAGGGTCTCCCCTATTGCTTTACGGACAATCCCTGCAACGCAAGCTCCAGGCCCAAATGGACACCGACGAAGCCAAGGAAGCCTTTGGCGGAGACGTGACTGTGGAACTGGCCATGCGGTACCAGCATCCCTCCATGGACCACGTCATGGCTCGGATGGAAAAAGCCCGCTATGACCGCATTTGCATTCTGCCTCTGTACGCCCAGTACGCTTCTGCCACCACAGGGTCCACGCTGGAAAAGGCGTTCAACATCATGCGGAAGTGGTACGTGATTCCGGACGTGGTGGCGATCAGCCAGTATTGGGATTTTGACGGGTACTTGGATGGCTTTGTGGAGCAGGCGGCGGCGTTTGATTTGGACCGCTACGACCACATCCTGTTCAGCTACCACGGCTTGCCTGAGCGTCAAGTCGACAAGGTCTACGAGGACCGCAAGTGCGCCAACCACAGCTGCGAGGACGAGATCAACGAAGAGAACAAACAGTGCTACAAGGCCACGTGCTACGCAACGAGTCGTGCTCTGGCCGAGCGCCTCGGCCTGGCCGAAGACCGCTACACGGTGTGCTTTCAAAGTCGTTTGGACAGCAAATGGCTGAGGCCATTCAGCGACGACGTGATTGTGGAACGTGGGGAGGCAGGTGACAAACGCTTGCTCGTGTTCAGCCCTGCGTTTGTGGCCGATTGCCTGGAGACGCTCATCGAAATCGGGGAGGAATACCAAGAAATCTTCGAAGAACACGGCGGCGAACAGGTCGAGTTGGTGCCAAGCCTGAACGACCGCCCGACCTGGGTGGAGGGGCTTGATGCATTGATTCGGGCGCGGATGGGTGTTCGACCCAAGCCGATGTCGGTTGCCTCGGCCGAGACGAACCCCTAACTTCCTCGCATGAAGGTGCGTGCATTGCCCCCGTTGCAACCCTTGTGCGAACGGCACAACCACGTGGTCTTGCTTTGGGATGAACGCATCGAGGGACGGGCGTTGTTGGGCGTAGGAGCCCAAAGGTCCATCCTGGTCAACACCCCCCGCTCAGGGGATTGGGCATTGTGGGAGGCCTTCATTCAAGAATCAGAATCCAAATCGGCATGGTCGTTTGGATGGCTTGGCTACGACCTCCATGAAAGCTTGAACCTCGCCGCCGAATCAGAATGTCCCGCAACGGTCCCAGCGCATCCAAGCGCTTGGCCCCTGATGCATTGGTGGGAACCGGAAGTCGTCCTCGAGTGGGCGCCTGGACAAGAAACGGCTGCCTTGGTGGCTGGCGCAGACACGCCCCTGGCTTCGGAAATCACGACGTTCCTGGACGCGGCTCACGAGCCAACCCGAAGCGATTCCGGAACCGCCTCGACAGCATGGCGACCCCTGACCCCCTCGTGGTCTCGCGAGGAGTACGAAACCAAATTCAACGCCATCAGGACCGCCCTTCAACGCGGAGACATCTACGAAATGAACTTGTGCATGCCGTGGTCTGGTGCGGCACCTGCCGATGAAAGTTGGACCATGTTTGAGCGCCTCGCCGCCAACACGAAAGCCCCGCACTCTGCCTACGTGCAAGCAGGGCCCTGGCGCACGTTGTGCGCAAGTCCTGAGCGCTTTTTGGCCAAACGCGGGAACACCCTGCACTCCCAACCCATCAAAGGCACGGTCAAACGAGGTGCCACGGAGGCAGAAGACAACGCCCTGCGCGACGCCCTTGCCAACAGTGTAAAAGAACAAGCGGAGAACGTGATGATCGTGGACCTCGTGCGCAACGACTTGAGCCGCGTGGCCGAACGGGATTCAGTCAACGTGGATGAGCTGTTTGGCATTCACTCCTTTGCGACGGTCCACCAAATGATCAGTTCTGTGTCGTGCACCCTGCGGCCTGACGCTTCTCCTTTGGACATCATGCGGTCCACGTTCCCCATGGGGTCCATGACGGGAGCACCCAAACTCAGCGCCATGAAGCACATCGCTCGGCTGGAAGAAACAGGGCGCGGCTTGTACAGTGGCGCGCTGGGGTACGTTTGTCCCAATGGCGATTGGGACCTCAACGTGGTCATTCGAACCTTGATGCACCACGCGGAAACAGGACGTGTGGACGCCACTTTTGGGGGCGCCATCACCTTGCTTGCCGAGGCCGAGGCGGAGTACGACGAGTGCTTGCTCAAAGCCAAAGCCCTTCGAAATTGTTTGGAGCCATGAACGTCCTGCTCCAAGAAGTGCAGCGCGAGCTCCGCGCATGCGATGTTCCGCTGGGAGCAAAGCTCGTGGTGGGGGCGAGCGGCGGGTGCGATTCCACGGTGCTGCTTCACCTGCTCCACGAACTGGGGCACTCCCTTGTGGTCGCCCACGTGAATCACAGCGCACGCGGGGCTGAGAGTGACGCGGACGAGCGGTTCGTTCGCGATTGGGCCCAACAACACGATGCCGCCTTTGAATGCTTGACCCTTGAGGCGGAAGTTCTGTCCTCCGGCAACCAAGGATTTCAGGGCGAAGCGAGGAAGCAAAGGTTGCGGTGGATGACGTCGTTGTGCGAGACCCACCAAGCCCGCGCCATTGCCTTGGGGCATCACGCCGACGACCAAGCCGAGACGTGGTTCTTGCACGCCCTCCGAAGCGCCGACCCCTGGTCCATCATGGGCATGTCCGCTCAAGAAGGACGAGTCCTCCGACCCATGCTCCACCTGAATCGGTCTGACATCCAAGGGCTGGCCGAAGCAAGAGGCTGGCGCTGGCAAGAGGACGCCAGCAACGCTTCGTCCAAATACCTCCGCAACCGGATTCGTCACGAACTCCTTCCCTTGCTCGAGGACATCAAGCCCGGCTCCATCGCCCACATTCAACGGCTCGCAGGTCGTGCGCGCGACCTTCATGGCCTGCTCACGCCAGTTCTGGAAGAGGCTCGCGCAAGTGCCGAACACCCCACGGGAAGTTGGTCTCTCGAGGCCCTGACCCAGAATCCTTTGGCCTTCGAAGCCCTGAAACGGTCGCTGAAAGACCAAGGCTGGAGCGATGCGAGTGCCCAGCGCGTGCACACCTTGCTCAACGCCGAGGTGGGACAGGAAGTGCAGCACGGCTCCAAGCGTGTCATCCGCGATCGCCGTGCGCTCACGGTTACTTCCTTGAAGGAGACGTCACAAGCCGAGGTCCGCATTGACTTGGAACAGGCTGGTCAAGGCCATGTGACCACGCCAACCGGAACGTGCACGTGGACCATCTCTCGCTGTCCTGAAACCACTTCAGAACTTCACACCCAGCGCGCCTGGATTCCCGCCCATTGTCTGCCTGCGACTTTGCGGGTTTGGAACCATGGTGACAAGATTCAACCGCTGGGGATGGGGGGGCACACGAAGGTGAGTGACGTGTTGACCCAAGCCAAGGTCCCAAGTGTCTCACGGGAGCAAGCCTTGGTGTTGGAACGTCTGAGCGACGGATGTTTGCTTTGGGTCGTCGGACACAAATTGGCCGAACAAGCCCGAATCAACGTGACGACCTTCGCCGACGTGCCAGGGGTTGACATCACATTCACACCATTGCAACAGACATGACCTCCCAAGACCCCATGGTGCCCAAAACGCTCCTCGGCCGCGACAAGGACACGGCTTGGATGGGGTTCCTCATTCTGGCCGGGTTGTTCATTGCCAGCTTGGTCACCTGCAACCTCATTTTCCGCAAGTTCTTCGCTTGGGATGTTGGAGGAATGACCTTCGAACAGAGCGTGGGGTTGTTGCCCTATCCAATCACCTTCCTCGTGACGGACATGATCAGCGAGATCTACGGCAAACGCAAGGCAAACCTCGTGGTGTTCTCAGGATTGGCAGCTTCCATCCTGACCCTTGGAATCGTCACCCTCGCAGGATGGGCTGACGCCACCTCATGGTCTCCTGTCAGCAATGCAGAATTCTATCACGCATTCGGCCAAACGGCCTTGGCAGTGGGTGCGAGCATGGCTGCCTACCTCCTTGCCCAATTCATCGATGTCCGCATTTTCCACTTTTGGAAATCCTTGACGCATGGGAAACACCTTTGGCTGAGGAACAACCTGTCCACAATCCCATCCCAAATCGTGGACACCTCAACCGTCTTGGTCTTGCTCTGCGCGGTGGGGGAAATCGGTTGGGAACGCTTCGGCGCCCTCCTCTTGAATGGCGTTGCCTTCAAATCCTTGGTGGCTGCCTTGGACACCCCGCTCGTCTACCTCGGGGTCGGATGGATGAGGCGTCGTTTTGGATTGCTGGAGGGCCAGGAAGTCGCGTTGTGACGAATTGGGCCCACCCCAAAGCTCTCATTCACCGCAGTCGGTATCTTTGCAATCCTATCGTTTTTGACATGCACCTATCCCACACGATCGCTTCCGTTTTCCCTTTGGGGATTTCAATGGCCAAACGCTTTCTGGCAACAGCCTGCATCCTGATTTCTGCAGCAGGTGTGTTTGCTCAAATCGAAGATCCCGTCACATGGGATGTCAATCTGTACCCCAGCGCTGAGGAAGGCCTTCACGACCTTGTCATCCACGCGACAGTCGACTCGTGCTGGCACATCTACAGCCAAGACAACGACCCCAACAACGGGCCGGTGCCTACGATGTTTGAATTTGAGTGGCCTCAGGGCATCGCGCCCCAAGGTGCGGTCCAGGAGTGTAAGCCTCTGGAGGAGTACGACCCCAACTTCATGATGGATCTCAAATATTTTGAGGAAGAGGTGTATTGGCGTCAAACCGTGGACTTGAGCGGCGCACAAGCAGGCGACACCATTGGAGGATACCTGGTGTTCATGGTGTGTGACGCAAGCATGTGCTTGCCCCCTGAAGAAATCCCCATCGCCATCAGTGCCTCAGACATCCAGCCTGAGTCCGAGCGTCCCAATTATTGTCCCGAGCCACAACATTGGTGCGACCACTCCGGCGAAGCACACGGTGGCGAAGCGCAAGGCGAGGAAGGTATGTTTGGCGAAGGTGGCTCTCCTGAGGAAGGCGAGGAGGAAGGCGAAGAAGGACTCTTTTGGACGTTCTTGCTCGGGTTTGGTTTGGGATTGGCCGCACTGTTGACCCCATGTGTCTTCCCCATGATTCCCATGACGGTGAGTTTCTTCACCAAGCAATCCAAAACGCGTGCCGAGGGCATCCGCAACGCCCTCATCTATGGGTTCTTCATCATTTTCATTTACACGGCATTGGGGTTGGCACTGACTGCTTTCTTTGGTGTGGACGTGCTCAATGTCATCTCCACTGACCCCATTTTCAATGTGTTCCTGTTTTTGCTCTTGCTCATTTTCGGAGCGAGCTTTCTTGGAGCTTTTGAGATTCAATTGCCTTCAAGCTGGGCCAACAAGGCGGATGCGGCTTCTGACCGAGGAGGCATCATTGGCATCTTCTTCATGGCCGCAACCTTGGCCATTGTGTCCTTCTCCTGCACCGGCCCCCTCGTGGGTTCGGCTTTGGCTGGAGCCGCCACGGGATCCTTTGCGGCACCAACCGCTGTGATGCTCGGCTTTTCGTCTGCATTGGCCCTGCCGTTTGGTTTGTTTTCAGCCTTCCCTGGTTGGTTGAACAGCTTGCCCCAAAGTGGCGGCTGGTTGAACAGCGTCAAAGTGGTGTTGGGACTGTTGGAAATTGGCTTCGCATTCAAATTCCTGAGCAACGCAGACCTGGTGTTGCAACTTGGTTTGCTTCAGCGCGAGCTGTTCATCGCCATTTGGATTGCCGTCAGCCTGGCCATTGCCTTCTACCTTTTTGGATGGTTCACGCTGCCCCACGACAGCAAAGTGGAGCGCATCGGTGTCTTCCGTTTCTCACTGGGAATGGTCTTCATGATGCTCGGCATTTACCTCTTGCCAGGCATGTGGGGTGCGCCTGTGAATTTGATCAGCGGTTTCCCACCGCCAACCTTCTACAGCGAATGGAACCAAGGAAGCCACGGTGGTGGTGAAGGTGGCCACAGCGGTCACGTCGAAGCGAGGTTTGACGACTACGACGAAGGACTGGCTGCAGCGCAAGCCGAAGGCAAGCCCATGTTGTTGGACTTCACCGGATGGGCCTGCGTGAATTGCCGAAAAATGGAAGAACAGGTGTGGTCTGATCCCGAGGTCGCCCGAATCTTGACTCAAGATGTGGTGCTCGTGTCCCTGTATGTGGATGACCGAACGTCCCTTCCTGAAGAGGAACATCGGGTGGAAGAATACGGGGGTAAGGACTTCCGCATTCGCACCATTGGCAACAAGTGGTCGTACCTCCAAGCTTCGCGATTCGACCGCAACGCGCAACCCTACTATGTGATGATTGACCACGATGGCAACCACATCGGAGGAAGCGCTGGATACGATCCAGATTCAGAGGTGTTCATCGATTTTCTGGAAGAAGGACTGTTTGAATTCAAGCGTTGATTCAGAGGCATCAAGCACAAATTGGCCTGTCGTTTCTCGACTTGCCTTTCCAGCTTTGAGCCATGAACACCATCTTTGAAACCATGAAACTCCGAGACCACTTTGAAGAGAGCGCGCGACTTGCACAAGACATTCTGCAAGACGCTTCGTTTTTCGAAGCCATGAGTCGGGGGGCGGATCTGCTCACGGGATGCTTGAAGGGCGGTCACAAAATCATGTCTTGTGGCAACGGAGGTTCCATGTGCGACGCCATGCACTTCGCTGAAGAATTGAGCGGCAGGTACCGCGACGATCGCGACCCCATTGCCGCGATGTCCTTGTCGGACGCCTCCGTCATGTCTTGCATCGGCAACGACTACGGATTCGACCGCGTGTTTGCCCGACAGATTGAAGCGTTGGGCAACCCCGGAGATGTCCTTCTGGCCATCAGCACAAGCGGACAGTCTGCCAACGTCTTGGAAGCCGCCCGCGCCGCAAAAGAGCGCGGCATCCACGTGCTGGCATTGACAGGCAAGGACGGCGGTGCCTTGGCTCTGTTGGCCGATGTCGAGGTTAGGGTGCCTTGGTCTGGATACGCCGACCGCATCCAAGAAATGCACATCAAGTGCATCCATGCCTGGATTGACGCGATCGAACAAGCGCACTGAAATTGGTTGTCTATAATGACGCCTATGATGTCATGTGGATGACCCGACCAGGATGGCGGCAAGGATGAGGGTATGCGGGCGCAATAGAATGCCCCTACTTTTGGGCATGGCACACATTCTTCATTGCAACGGCACCTCTCCATCGATTGACGACTCCGTTTGGATGGCACCCAACGCCACGGTCGTGGGAAATGTGACGCTAGGCGCCGCGAGCACGGTTTGGTTTTCTGCAGTGGTCCGAGGTGACGTTGCACCGATCACGGTGGGAAAGCGCGTCAACATTCAAGATGGCGCCGTGATCCATGGCACGTACGACAAGAGCGAAACCGCCTTGGAAGACGACGTCAGCATTGGCCACAACGCCATTGTTCATGGTGCCCATGTGCAGAAAGGAGCGCTTATAGGCATGGGTGCTGTGGTCATGGACCATGCGGTGGTGGGTCCTCACGCGGTGGTCGCTGCAGGCGCGGTCGTACTTGCGGGAACGGTCATTGGCGAGGGGGAGCTTTGGGCAGGGGTTCCGGCCAAAGCGCGAGGCAAAGTCAGCGACGAACTGAAAACGCACCTCGCTGCCACCTCAGCACGATACGTTGAGTATGCTTCCTGGATGCAAAGCGAGGACGTTTGAGGTGCGCACGCAAGAGGGTCGTGAGGTCACAGGACCTTGGGCCAGGGCGTCTCATGCAGTTCGATGCGGTCGCCCATGATGTGGGTGGCCCCATCTGCGAAGGACTGCGTCCAATCGGTGACCTCAAATCGATGTGAGGTCGCCTCTGAGGTCGCCAACCCCTGACGGGCCGACAACACTTCCTCCACGCGTTGCGCCACGATTTGCGGCGCGTCCAACACCACCATGCCCTCTGGCAACTGCGCCTGAATGTCTTGTATGACCAAGGGGTAGTGTGTGCAAGCCAGCACCAAAGCCTCCTTGTCCGAGGCCCAGCCATCGGCAAAGTAGGCCTCAACCACAGCGGTCGAAATTGTGCCGTTGTGGAAGCCTTCCTCGATGGCGCTTGCCAACAAAGGGGTGGCCCTCGACGTGACCGACAACCCATTGGCCTGCATCAAGGACTCGTACATCCCACTTTGCACTGTGGCGCGGGTGCCAATCAGCGCGAGGCTGCCCTTGGGGTGGCGGTGGGCCGCCCAATCCACCACGGGATGAACCACATCGACCACAGGGATGTCAGGTCCCGCCATGGCGCGTACGTCCTCCAAGGCGTTGCTCGAAGCCGAATTGCAGGCGATGACCAACATTTTGCAGCCCTGATTCAAGAGACGCTCCGCAATGCCCATGGAGTAGGCACGCAACCGCTCAGGACTCTTGTCCCCGTAAGGCATGTGCGCCGTGTCCCCCACATAGCGCAACGACTCCCGAGGGAGCCGTCCCAGAAGGGCTTTGGCAATGGTCAACCCGCCGATTCCGGAGTCGAACATGCCAATGGGCGCATCGTTGGTCATGGGCCTTTGTTACATGCCCAGTTTGGTCTTCACCAAATCCGTAACATCCTCGCCTCCGTTGTACACGGTCACACCCGTGCTGATGTCGAAGATGTACGTGAAGCCCTGTTCCTTTCCAACGGCCTCGATGGCGTTTCGAACGCGCTCAATCATGGGCGCAAGGAGTTGCTGCTCCATTTGGGCCAAATCGTTTTGGATGGTGGCGCCAAATTCTTGCAAGCCTGCGTCCAATTGCTGCAATTCGCGCTCCTTCTGCTGGCGGATGGCGTCTGGCCACGTGCCCACTTTCGCTTGATAGTCTGCGAATTTGGTCTCCAACTCCGAACGCATGCGTGTCACTTCGGTTTCGTATTCCGCAGCAGCCGCTTCAATCGAAGCCTGGGCATCTGCGCGCTCGGGCAGGGTCAACAGGATGCCTTGGGCGTCGAGGTGGCCAAAACGTTGAGCGGCCGCGTCGGTCAGGGCGAGCGTCGAGGCCAAAATGAGAAAGAGTAGGTTTTTCATGGATTCGGTTTCAATGTGCAAAGGTCGGTGGTGTGTCGTCAACTGCCACCTTGGAATTCAAAAGCAAGGATCAGTTTTTGCTGGTGGGACGGGCCACTGTGCCGCGACCACTTGAGCCGCCGCGACCGCCGGTCGCACCGTTGACTTTGTCGCGGGCGCTGTCTTTGGCGCCTTTGACCGCGTCGCGACCTCGGTCCATCAGGCTGTCTCCCTTCCCGTCGTCTTTGCCGCCCTCGGGTGCAATCGTTTCACCAGGCACGTAACCCAGCTTTTTGATGAGGCGATCTGAGATGTCGTATTTGGGGTTGGTGTAGAGCATGTTGCTCTGGTTGCTCTTGTCAAAAATGACCATGTACCCGCTGCCAGAGGCAATGTCTTTGAGGGATTCGAAGATCTGCTGCTGCACGGGCTCAATGAGCTCTTGACGCTTGGTGAACAACTCTCCGTCCACGCCGAACTTCTGCTTCTGCATGTCCTTCGCCTCGGTCCGCTTCTTAGTGATTTCTTCCTCACGCTTGACGCGCATTTCTGCTGTCAGGAGCACCCGCTCAGCGCGATAAGCCACCTCGAGACGGTCTGCCGCTTCGAGTTTGTCCTCAATTTCAGACTGCCATCCAATGGCCAAATTGTTCAACTCCGTCTGTGCCTCTGCGTACTCAGGCATGTGCAACAGCACATACTCAGAATCGATGTACGCAAACTTTTGGGCTTGCGCCCCCAAGGACATGCCCACGAACATTGCGGCCAGCAGCGCTTGGCGGATCCGATTAAAGGGTGTGTTTGAAATGCTCATGAGGTTGTCTTGTCAAATTTGGGACCAAATTCAATGGAGGTCAAAGTTCGCCCATGTTCATGCCCATGGAGAAATGGAATTGGCCACGTGCCATGTTGGGCACAGACGACACATCGTCCAACCTCCATCCGTAGTCCAAGCCCAGCAAACCAAACATGGGCAAGAAAATCCGCAATCCCACGCCTCCAGACCGGTAAACTTGGAATGGATTGAACGCACGAGGGTCTTCCCAAGTATTTCCACCTTCCAAAAATGCCAGCGTGTAAATGGTCGCACTTGGGTTGGTGCTCAAGGGGTAGCGCAGTTCGGCGCTGTATTTGGCCACAACCGGCGCACCGGTGTTGCGGTCAGGCGCAGTCAAGCTCAAGTCGTCGTATCCCCTCAAGTTCAAAATCTCCCGTCCATCAAGCACAAAACCACTGAGGAAGACCCCCCCGAGGTAAAAACGCTCGAAAGGGCTCAAGCCAGTGACCCGGTTGTAGGATCCAATCAAGCCCACACCCGCAGACGTGCGCAACACCAAGCTTTTGGGATTGTCTCCGCGGCTCTGTGTGAGTGGCGTGAACCACTCCGCCTTGACCTTCCACTTGTGGTATTCCACCCAACGGAATCGCGTCTGGTCGTCCACGGGCGTGCCGTCTTCATTGGTGTAGAAGCCGTCGGGACGGAACGCGCTGTACGGCGGGGTCGCTTTCACGCTGACTTCAACATTGGATCCCCAGACCGGGAAAATGGGGTCGCTCACCGAGTTGCGGCCCAGCGAGGCTGTCAAGGCCAGGTTGTTCGCCCGCCCGTTGCTGAAACTAAAGAACGACCCAAACTCATTCAGGTTGAAGTGCTGGTAGCTAAACGCCGCTCGGAACACGAACCAATCGTCCGGCTTCTTCCAGCGCTGTCCCAGTCCCAGCTGAGCCCCTGTGATTTGCAAGGACTGCCGTGCCGGGTTGATTTCGCCTTCGATTTTTCTCGGCTGTCCGTTGCTTTGGATGGATCTCCAAACGCTGAAGCTGAGCGAGTTGGGCTTGGTGCCCCCCAGCCACGGCTCCGTGAAACTGAAGTTGTAGCTCTGGAAGAACAGTCCGTTCGATTGGGCCCGTAGGGACAAGCGTTGTCCGTCACCAGTGGGGATGGGACGCCAGCTCCCCTTCTTGAACATCTTGGACGCGGCAAAATTAGTGAAGCTGATGCCCAGCGTGCCCACGACGCGGCCGCCGCCCCAGCCGCCGCTCAATTCAATTTGGTCTGAGGGCTTTTCCTCCACGGTGTATTCGATGTCCACCGTGCCATCTTCCGGATGCTGAATCGGATTGACGCCAAACGCCTCGGGATTGAAGTAGCCCAGCTGCGACAATTCGCGCTGGGTCCGGATGATGTCTGTGCGGCTGAACAAATCCCCGGGCCGTGTCCGAATCTCACGATGGACCACATGGTCGTTGGTCTTGGTGTTCCCCTGGACAATCACGCGGCCAATCTGGAACTGCTGGCCCTCCATCATGCGAACCTCAATGTCGATGGTGTCTCCCAGCACGCGCTTCTCAATGGGACGCGCTTGGAAGGTCAAATACCCATCGTCTTGATAGAGTGAACTCAAATCCAAGCCTTTCGGATCCATGAACACCCGCTCTTCCAAGCGCCCCATGCTGAACACTTCGCCCCGCTGGATGTCCAGCAAACTGTCCAGCTGGGTGGTGCGGTACTTGGTGTTTCCGGTGAAGGTGATGTCGCCAAAGTAGAAGGGGTTGCCTTCTTCCACCCAAACGTCGAGGACCACCTCTCCATCGGCATTCCGACTCAAGCTGTCATTCACAATGCGCGCGTTGCGATAGCCGGCACTGTGGTAGTGGTTCACAACATTGTTAAGGTCAGTTTGGAAACTCGATTCGAGGTATTTCGAAGGTTTGAAGAAGCGCCACCAGCGGCGTTCTTTGGTTTCCTTGAGTTTGCGGGCCAATTCCTGAACGTCCATGGCTTCGACGCCGTGAAACGCGATTTGATCGATTTTGACCTTCTCCCCTTTGTCGATGTCAATCCGCAATTTGGTCCCGTTGGCAAACAACGTATCCGGTTGTTGATCCATGGCGATGACCACGTCCAAAAAGCCTTTCTCGACGTAGTGGTCGCGGATGCGCTTGGTGGCCACAGCTTTGACGTTTTCGTCCAAAATGCGTCCTGTCAGCAAATCGATTTTGCCCTTGACTGTCTCTTGTTCCGTACGCCCCACGCCGGTGATACTGTATCGCGTCAGTCGCGGAAGTTCTTTCACGCGAATGACCAAGTAGGCATCGCGTCCGCGGACTTCGGCCACCTCAATTTGGATGTCAGCGAACAAGTCTTGGGCCCAAAGTGCGGTGATGGCGCGTTTCAACGCATCGCCAGGGATCTCGATGTCCTGTCCCACTTGGAGTGAGCTGAACAGTTTGATCGCTTGTACGTCCGTGTATTCAGCCCCCAACACGCTCAGCCCAGCTATCTTGTATGTGCTCGACAACGACAAATCAATCAAGGTCGGCTCCCCCTGGGCATGGGCCTTTCCAACCCAACCGAGCAACATGCAACAGAGCAAGGCCACCGTTCTCATTCCTCTAATCAACTCTGTGGGGTTTGTGGGAGCGCACCAAATCGGCGTTCCCGGTGTTGAAAATCGCAGATGGCATCGAAAAAATGCGCTTTTCTGAAATCTGGCCAAAGCACTGAGGTGAAGTGGAATTCGGCGTACGCCAATTGCCACAACATGAAGTTGCTGATGCGATGTTCCCCAGAGGTGCGGATCATGAGCTCTGGGTCAGGCAGGTCCGCCGTCTGCAAATACTTGTCGATGGTGGACGGCAGCACCTCCTCCGGTGCAAGTCCCTCCTTCATCATGGTGCGAATCGCTTCGACCATCTCCCATTTGGCACTGTAGCTGAGTGCCAACACCAAGTCGAGGTGCACCTCGCCCTCGGGGCCGTCCTTGACACGGTCAAGCTCCGCCTGACAGGCCTGCGGCAAGCTGGAAACATCTCCAATGGCCCGCAGCCTCACGCCTTTGCTCCCCAATTCCATCGCCTCCTGCACCAGGGTCTTCACGAGCAGGTCCATCAAGGCATCGACTTCCTCCTTCGGCCGGTTCCAATTTTCCGTGCTGAATGCGTACAGGGTCAAATACCTCACGCCACTCTCCAGCGCGGCCTCCACAGTGGCCCGAACCGACTCGACGCCATGGGCATGACCAAACACGCGTTCTTCACCCCGGCGCTTGGCCCATCGGCCATTGCCATCCATGATAACGGCCACGTGCTCCGGCACCCGCTTCGGGTCGATTCCAGCGGCATGCATGGCACGATCGCGGGCCTCATTGGGAGGGGTGTTTGGAGTCGTCATTGTTCCCAGCAAGTTGTGGCTTTTTTGCTCACGCGAAAACCCAAAGAGACCAAAAAGAATCCATACCGATCGTTGCGCCCCGGATCCCCTCGTTGGTAAACCTCCTCAGCGTTCACGTCTTCCGAGCCTGTTGCAGAATCCACGTTGTACGGCAGCGCTCCTTGAAATTCTTCCAAATCCGAAGAGGGTTCAGAATGTGTTGGATCCTCGGGATTGTGAAACACGTAAACCCCACTCACGTCGTCCAAGTAATCGGTCCAAAGTTTTCGAGCACCCCACTCGATTTGAAAGGTCATCGTCGACCCCAATGTCCCCTTCCACCCCAGTCCAAACGGAAGGGCTGCACCCCAATTCTTGTAACGCCCAATCCCTGGAAACCAGCCTTGACCTTCTGTGCCGATCTCGCGAAGGGGTTTTTGGATTCCATTGCTTTTGATCCCCTGGGGATCGTGCCCAAACACCGCCACCCCTGCAGTCAAAAAGGGCACCAAACGTCGCTTGGGGTTGCCCACGACGTGGTCTCGGAAATTGACCTCCGTGGTGAATGACACTTCATTGACCAGATTGAAAAATCCGAGGTCCCGGCGTTGTTGGTGCGCATTGGGATGGTTGGCATCAAACACCTCTACTGAGCCTTGGACGTATTGTGCCCGGACTGACAGGCGTGGATTCACATTGTATCGGAAGTACGCCCCTTGGGCCGTGTGGCTGATCGAACGAAGCAGGTTGTTGGGATTCAAATCGCCCACGTACCACATGGTGCCCAACTGATAGCCTATTTCTTTGCTCGAGCCACGACGCTGACCAAACACATCAGGGGTCGCCACGGCCATGGCCAGAGACATGGCCAAAAAGCAACAACAAAAAGATCGAAGGCGTGTCATCGGGGTCTTGAACGCACGAAAATACGTGGCATTGCCCTGAAATCAGCGTTCCCGAGGATCAAGTCCCCAATGCATTTTTTGCCTCACCGTGGAAAAAAAGTCCTGGTGCTCCAAGTTGATCAACCTGATGCGGAATCCCGCAGGCTTGATGCGCACCTCCTGACCGGGCTCCAACGGGAAGGATCTGCTGTCCATGCTGAGCAGAAATGAGGCGTCCCTGCCTCCTGCCACCAACGTGATTTCGCCATCCAATGGCACCACGAGCGGTCGGTCGTTCAAATTGTGTGGCGCCACGGGCGTGACAATCACAACGTCAGAACCGGGCAAGACGATCGGACCTCCTGCACTCAACGAGTACGCCGTTGAACCTGTCGGCGTGCTCACCAACAGGCCGTCGGCCCAATACGTGTTCACGAACGTGCCCTCACGATGCACGTCCACCACCACCATGCTGGCGGTGTCGCGCTTGTGGATGACCACCTCGTTGAGGGCAAAGGGGAAGTCTCCTAGGGTTTGGCCTTCCACCTTCACATGCAGCAAAGCCCGCTCCTCTTCCCAGGTTTTCCCAGCAATCAACGCATCCATGGCGAGGTCAAAGGCCTCCATGCTGACGTTGCTCAAAAAGCCCAAACGCCCGGTGTTGACCCCCAAAATTGGCACCGAGCCGTTCCGCACCAATGTGCCCGCTTCCAAGACCGTGCCATCCCCACCAAAAGCCAAGAGCACATCCACGCCCTCAGGCACCTCCCCTTCAAACGAAACGAGGCCCTCGGGCAAGGCCATGTGATCGCTCAATTCACTTCGGTACGCTTTGGAAATCCATGCATTGGAATCCATTTCGAGCACCCGATCGAGGGCCATCCGCAACGCATCCGCGTCGTCCGGAGGAACGGCCTTGCCAAAGAGAGCGATTCGCATGGTTCAGGGGCTTTAAGGTTGGAGGTAGCGCATGAATGCGTCAAAACGAGCCCTCATCTCATCTTCCAACTCCGGGGCGTTGTAGAAACTTTGGACTTGGAATTCGTGGCGCCTCAGCGTGGCTATGAGGGATTCAATCTCTTCGGTGTTCACCTTGAACGTGACTTCCAGCAATTCGCTGTTTTCCACGGGCGCAACATTGAAGCTGGTCACTTGAGCGCCATCGGCCTCGACAATGCGAAACAACTCCGCCGGGCTCAAATCTTTGGGCAGAACCTCGAGCACCAGGGTGCTTCCGGGAAAGCCCCAGCCCGCGCGCTTGGCCAGGAACCTGAGCACAGCCGCTCGGTCGACGCTTCCCCTGTACAGCCCCTCTTCAACCACGGGCAACAAGTCCACCTCCGCCCAGCCCATCCGTGCGACCACGTCGTACACGTGCAGGTCGGGGGTGATGGCGTCCGAGGTCATGGGTGCTTCGGCGATCAACGCCGATTCGTCCAGTTCCAACAACGCCTCCTCCGACACCGTGCCCTTGTACACGTCCTCCTCGACCACAGCCAGATGCATGAGTTTCAACTCATCCATGACCTGGAGCGCCCGAGCCACCTGGTCGGTCAACGCAAGGACGGGCAAGTCCAATGAAAGCAATCTCTGGGCGCGCATGGTGTACTTTCGCTCTTTACTTCCAAAGGTAGGTATGACAAGGCTCAGCGTCAACGTGAACAAGATTGCGACCCTGCGCAACGCCCGGGGTGGACAAGAACCCAATGTGGTGGAAGCGGCCACGCGCATCCAGGCGTTTGGGGCGGATGGGATCACCGTTCACCCGCGGCCCGACGCCAGGCACATCACGTACCAAGATGTCCATGACTTGCGCGAAGTGGTCCACACAGAATTCAACGTTGAGGGTTATCCCAGCGACGACTTCGTGAAACTGGTTTGCGACGCGAAGCCCGAGCAAGTCACCTTGGTCCCGGATCCTCCTCATGTGCTGACAAGCAACGCGGGCTGGACGGTCACCGACCATGCGGATCTGCTCAAGAATGTGCTCGCTGTGTTCAAAGCCGAGGGCATCCGAACGTCGTTGTTCATTGCAACCGATGAGGCCCAAATCCATGCCGCCGCCGACGTCGGCGCCGACCGCATCGAACTGTACACCGAGTCTTTCGCAGTGCAACATGCCGCCATTGGAAAAGCCGCTTCCAAGCCGTTCGCTCAAGCTGCAGCCTGGGCCCACGAAGCGGGCCTAGGGGTCAACGCCGGGCACGACCTCAACCTCCAAAATTTGCGAGATTTTGCAGAATCGGTACCGCATCTCGCTGAGGTGAGCATTGGACATGCGCTCATTGCCGACGCGTTGTATTTGGGCATGTCAAACGCCGTGGCGCAGTATCGCGCCTGCTTGGCCCCCCGCGCATGATTCCACACGCCCGGTCATTGGGTTGCACAAGCCAACCCCAAGCCCCTCACCTCCTTATCCTGCACGGCCTTCTCGGCAGTTCGGACAACTGGCAAACCTTGGGAAAGCGTTACGCCGAGACGCATCACGTTTGGATGTTGGACGCGCGAAACCACGGGAAAAGTGCAAATGACGATGTGCACACGTATGCCGCCATGGGGCAGGATGTCCTGGATTTCATGGACCACCAAGGCATTTCAAAGGCCCGAATTTTGGGCCACAGCATGGGCGGCAAGACCGTCTTGTGGCTCGCCCAACATCACCCGGGAAGGTTTGACCGCATTGTGGTGGCGGACATTGCAGCGCGTGCCTACGTTCCGCACCACGGGCACATTTTCGGCGCGCTTCTCGCCACACGTCCTTCTGAAGCGTTGGCACGGGAAGACATAGAACGTGACTTGCGTGCGAGCCTCAACAACGACCCCGTGCTGGTGCCCTTTCTAATGAAAGGCCTTCACAGACTGAAGACAGGGGGATTCGCGTGGCGTTTCAATGTGCCTGTGCTTCAAGCCGCACTCAAAGACGTTGTGGGTCAAATTGAGCTCAGCGTCAACACGCTGCCTGCACTGTTCGTGCGTGGAAGTGATAGCGACTACGTAAGCGACGACGACTTGGAACAACTGGAAGCACAGTTCTTGCACATGGACCACCACACCATTGAGGGTGCGGGCCACTGGCTGCACGCCCAAAACCCAGACGCGTTTTTCGAGGTCACTGCCGACTTCTTGTCTTAGGGCCCTGATCCTCGGGAAGGCCTTTCCCGCCAGTCATGAAACCGCCGCGCGCCTTGGTGCCCTTACGCCTTTCGCGCTGCTCCTCCTCCGGCAGTTGAATGAACGCGTGGCAAGCCTCGCCACACGTCCCCTCTGTGGAGGTCTTGCAAGCGTCGCACTGAATCATCAGGATGTTGCATGTGGGATTCGCACAATTGACATGCGTGTCACAGGCCGTTCCACACGTGTGGCATTTCGCGATGACGTCGTCGGAGATGCGCTCCGCCATGCGCTCGTCAAAGACGAAGTTTTTCCCAATGAACTTGTTCCTCAGGCCCTCTTCCTTCGCCTGTCGGGTGTACTCGATGATGCCTCCTTCCAGCTGATGCACATTCTTGAAGCCTTTGTGCTTGAGGTAGGCACTTGCCTTTTCGCAGCGGATGCCACCGGTGCAATACATGACGATGTTGGCGTCCTTTTGGGCTTGGAGCATGTCCTCCACGTAGTCGATTTCCTCTCGAAACGTGTTGACGTCAGGACAAACGGCGCCCTCAAAATGCCCCACCTCGCTTTCGTAGGCGTTGCGCATGTCAATCAACACGGTGTCCTCTTTGTCGGTGAGTTCATTGAACTCCGAGGCTTTGAGGTGCTTGCCGCAATCGGTCACGTCGAAGGTGCCGTCCTCAAGCCCGTCCGCCACAATCTTCTCTCGAACCCGAACGATCAATTTGAAAAAGCTCTTTCCTTGTTCCACGGCCACGTTCAAACGCAAATTCGAGAGCCATCCAAGGGACTCAATGTGGTCTTTGAATGCCTCGAATCGTTCGGTCGGAATGGAAATTTGAGCGTTGATGCCCTCTTTGGCGACGTACGTTCGACCCAGCACCTCCAATTCGGTCCATGCTTCATACAACTCTGAGCGCGTCTTCTGTGGATCTTCGAGGTGAACGTATCGATAAAAGCTCAGTGTTGTCCGAGGCCGAGAATCAGCGTCCATGCGGGCTTTCAGCACGCGGCGATCTTCGAGGTTGTGGAGCTTTTTCATTCCAGAACAAAGGTAAGCCAGGACCCCCATGCGCATTTTGAGGTTTGTTGACGTTCGTTGTGACACGAATTGCAGCACGCTGTGCATTTTGCCGGCGAACAACACCTGACCCCGATGCTGGAATTTTGCAAGACCGTCTTGAAACAAGTGAGTTTTGATCGTCGACTGTTCGCCACCGAACTGAAAAAGGCGTTTCGCTGGTTGTCGAAAGAGGATGCCGAAGCCCTGAGGCAATGGGCCATGAGGCAATATCAACACAAGTACGGCCAAGTCATCACCGCGGCCTTTGCCGCTGCCCAAGCGATGTGATCTGCGTGGCACGAGGCGCAAAAAGCCATGCTTATCTTTCAGTTTCAAAACCATGAAACCATGAAAAGACTCTTTTCCATGTTTGCCCTGCTTGCGACGGCGACACTCGCGTTCGCGCAAACGGCAACCTTGCAACTCGACATCGAAGCTCAAGGTGCCGGAGATGAAACCGTGTTGGGCATCTCCTTGACGATTTTGACCGGTGACATTGAGACATTCACCGTTGTCACCATGACGGGACCCGAGGCGACCTTTGACATTGACGTTCCCGCCGACGCCATGCAAGGCACCATCTTCGCATTGACTGAGAGTTGTCAGGGA
Organism: Flavobacteriales bacterium; assembly: GCA_028141885.1. The sequence continues at coordinate 34,558 of JAOIQU010000006.1, forward strand.
GATTCCATTTTTGCGGAAACGTTCATGGTCTTCGAAGAACAAAATGCCATGGGCATGAATGTGCTCTCTGCTGAACTCGAGTTGCCCTATTGCACCGAAGAGGAAGGCAATGGTGGCAGTGGCGGGGAGTTCGATTGGGACGGCCTCGAATTGGACGCCCTCGCTCAATACCTCGACAGCCTCTGTGGAAGCAATGCCGACATCGACGGCATGTACTGCGGCCTGCTTGAAAGCTTGAATGCATGCTTGGAAGAGAATGAAGAAGCATGCGACGACCTTGCAGAATGGCTTGACACCGTGGAATGGGTTTGGCAAGGAGACGACGAAGACGAAGACGAAGACGAAGAGGAAGGGGGAGAGGGAGAGGGAGAGGGTGAATGTGACGCATCGTTTGTCGTGGTCCAAGCCTTCGACACGGACAGCAATGCCATCGCCAATGAATTGTTCGTGTACGTCCTCGGGTACAATGAGGACAACGATTTCTTTTGGGACTTTGGCGACGAAGGGTCAAGCACGGATCCCCTGCCAACTTGGGACTACGAAACGGACGGTCCCTATGTGCTTTGTCTCACTGTGACTGGCGAAGACAGCACCTGCACGGACACGTTTTGCTTCTCGTTGAGCGTAGACTCCTTGGGCTGGTTTGACGGCATCCAAGGAGGATTCTCAATCACGGCACTTCCAGGGGAGCCAGGCATGATTGCCAGTGTCGCTTCTCCCAAGCGCACGCTGGAAACCCCTGTGGTTTACCCCAATCCATCCGTCCACGGAGAACTCTCCATTCAATGGACCTCCCGTCAACCAGGACCTGTGGAAGTGGAAGTGCTGGACTTGACTGGCAAGGTGAACTTCCGTCACCAGCACGTGGGCACGCTTGGCGCCCAGTTCTTGCAACTCACCCCTGAAGTTGGCGCGGGATTGCACTTGGTCAGGTTGACACAAGGTGGCGTCCAGCGCACAGTAAAGTGGCTGGTGTACTGAACCGCCCCTCCAACGAATTCTGCGAAGCCCCAGCCTCACGGTTGGGGCTTTTTCGTTCAGGATGAATCGCCTTGAAGGAAGGCGATGTTTCGCTTCAGGCCGTGAAGTCCAGCCCGCTTGACAGGACTGTCTTTGAAGACTTCTTTGAACACCTCTTCAGTGAGGTCAAGCCAATCAGATTGGGTCATGTCCAACAAGCGCGGATGGGGGGCAAACCGCGGCTCGGTTGTCGGCGAGGCATGGCGGTTCCAAGGGCACACCTCTTGGCAGATGTCACAACCAAACATCCAATTCTCCATTTGGCCTTTGACAGGCTCTGGAATGGCCCCACGCAGTTCAATGGTGAAGTAACTGATGCACTTGCCTCCATCCACCACATAGGGCTGAATGATGGCGTCGGTGGGGCATGCGTCAATGCATCGGGTGCACGTTCCACAATGGTCGGTGACTGGTGCGTCAGGCTCCAAATCCACGTCGAGCAGCATCTCGGCCAAAAAGAAATAGCTGCCCATGTTCTTGTTGAGGAGCAGACTGTGCTTTCCAATCCACCCCAACCCCGAGCGCTCTGCCCAAGCGCGCTCCAGAATGGGCGCAGAATCCACGTACACCCGACCGCCGACCTCTCCCCATTCCGCGCGCATCCACTTGAGCAACTCTTTCAGTTTCCACTTCAACACGAAGTGGTAGTCTTCGCCATAGGCGTACTGGGCCAACTTGGGCGCATTCGGGTCGGTTTGGCCGCTGTCGTTGTGATAGTTGAACAACAAACTCACCACCGACTTTGTGCCTGGCAGCAATTTGCGGGGATCCAAGCGCTTGTCAAAGTTCCCCTCCATGTAGGCCATGTCTCCGTGCATGCCCTTCTTCAGCCACGTTTCCAAACGAGGGGCCTCCTCAGTCAGCTCATGAGCCACTGAAATGCCCACGGACGTGAAGCCCAACTCTTGAGCCCGGCGCTTGATCCACGCCGCACGCTCAGAGGCCACATGCTTGGTTTTGGACATGGTCAGGCGTCAAACAAATCTCCTGACCCAGCGGAAGGCGTTCGGCCCAAATGGGCATACGCAGCTGCTGTCGCTTGCCGTCCACGAGGCGTTCTCACCAACAACCCTTCCTGTATCAGGTAAGGCTCGTAGACTTCTTCGAGTGTGCCCGCATTTTCTCCAATGGCCGTGGCCAACGTGCCTGCGCCCACAGGCCCTCCCTTGAACTTATCAATGATGGCAGATAAAATGCGGTTGTCCATTTCGTCCAAACCTTTCTTATCGACTTGGAGTGCGTCCAAGGCATATGCTGTCACGTCTGAATCGATTCGACCTGTCCCCTTGACTTGCGCAAAGTCCCGCACCCGTCGCAGCAACGCATTGCTGATGCGAGGCGTCCCTCGGCTTCGCGACGCGATCTCGTAGCTGGCCTCCCCCTCAATTTCGATGTCCAGGATTCCAGCAGAACGCTCTACGATGTCGGTCAGCGTTTTCGCGTCGTAGTACTGCAATCGCAAGTTGATGCCAAAACGCGCCCGCAACGGCGCCGTCAACAACCCTGAACGCGTGGTCGCACCGACCAATGTGAAGGGATGCAAGTCAATTTGGACGGTCCGGGCGTTGGGGCCTGTGTCGATGACCAAGTCAATGCGATAATCCTCCATCGCGCTGTAGAGGTATTCCTCCACGATTGGTGACAGCCGATGGATCTCATCGATGAACAGCACGTCGTTGGGTTCGAGGCTGGTCAACAACCCCGCCAAGTCCCCTGGTTTATCCAACACGGGACCTGAAGTCGTTCGGATCGCCACCCCCATCTCGTTGGCCACAATGTTCGCCAAGGTGGTCTTGCCCAAACCCGGAGGGCCGTGCAGCAACACGTGGTCCAACGCCTCAGCCCTTTGCTTGGCAGCCTGGACAAACACTTGGAGGTTGTCCATGGCCGCGCGCTGCCCCGTGAAGTCTTCGAAGCGAGCCGGCCTAAGCACGCGGTCCAAATCGCCATCAGAGGCCTGTTCCGCCTCTCCACGCACGTCAAAATCGTCCTCGTGTTGCATCACCCCCAAGGTAGCACCTACACCCATGAAAAAGCCCCCGCGGTGGCGGAGGCTTTTCAAAGAGGTTCTCGCTCAAGCGAGCGCCGCGGTCAATGCGCAGACTCCCCAGCCTTGACAGGCACAGTTTGCGGCACAAAGTCCTCGTCAAAATCGGGATTGCTGTAATCGTAGGCCCAACGGTGCACCTCAGGCAACGCGCCTGGCCAGTTGCCGTGCACGTGCTCGATGGGTGTGGTCCATTCCAAGGTGTTGGCCTTCCAAGGGTTCTCCACAGCCACCTGGCCACGGAAGATGCTGTAGAAGAAATTCCAGAGGAACGGCAGCTGACCGACGGCACCAATGATCGCAAACGTCGAGATGATGGGCTGGAGGTCCATCACAAAATCGAGGTATTCGAAGTTGCTGTAGTCGTAGTAACGACGGGGTGCACCCGCCAAGCCCACAAAGTGCATCGGGAAGAACACACCGTATCCTGCCACCAGCGTGGTCCAGAAGTGGACATAGCCCAACTTGGTGTTCATCATGCGCCCAAACATTTTGGGATACCAGTGGTAGATGCCTGCCAACATCCCGAAGATGGCACTCATGCCCATCACAATGTGGAAGTGAGCAACCACGAAGTACGTGTCATGGACATTCACGTCCAACGCCGAATCCGCGAGGATGATTCCAGTCAACCCCCCGGTCACGAAGGTGCTGACCAAACCAATGCTGAAGAGCATTGCAGGAGTGAAACGGAGGTTGCCCTGCCACAGCGTCGTGATGTAGTTGAAGGCCTTAACTGCAGAAGGAATTGCAATCAGCAACGTCGTGAAGACGAACACCGAGCCCAAGAATGGATTCATGCCGGTCACGAACATGTGGTGTCCCCACACGATGAAGCTCAAGAAGCCAATGCCCAGGATGGAACCAATCATGGCCTTGTAGCCAAAGATGGGCTTCCGTGAGTTCGTGGCAATCACCTCTGAGCTGATCCCCAAAGCCGGAAGCAACACGATGTACACCTCGGGATGACCCAGGAACCAGAACAAATGCTGGTAAAGGATGGGGCTTCCACCGGTCACGTCGAGCGCCTCACCTCCAATGAAAATGTCACTCAGGTAGAAGGCTGTTCCCATGGAACGGTCCATGAGCAACAACACCACCGCAGAGACCAGGACTGGGAAGGACAACACACCGAGCACGGCCGTGATCAAAAAAGCCCAAATCGTCAAGGGCAAACGTGTCATGCTCATGCCCTTCGTGCGGAGGTTGATCACGGTCACGATGTAGTTCAATCCACCAAGGAGTGAGCTCACCACAAAGAGCACCATGGAAATCAACCACAAGGTCATGCCCATGCCAGAACCAGGCATGGCCTGTGGCAACGCACTCAATGGCGGGTACACGGTCCATCCTCCGGACGCAGCACCTCCCTCGACGAAGAGCGAGAAGATCATGATCACACTGGAGACAGCAAAGAACCAGTAGCTCAACATGTTCATGAATCCAGAGGCCATGTCACGCGCACCAATCTGCAGTGGAATCAACAGGTTGGAGAACGTTCCAGACAACCCTCCAGTCAACACGAAGAAGACCATGATGGTGCCGTGGATCGTGACCAAGGCCAGGTAGGCGTTTCGGTCCAAGACTCCTCCTGGAGCCCACTTGCCCAAGAACGTTTCCAAGATGGCGAAGCTCTCACCCGGCCATCCCAGCTGCAAACGGAAGAAAACCGAAAGCATCACAGCAATGATGCCCATGACAATGGCAGTCACCAGGAACTGCTTGGAGATCATCTTGTGATCGTGCGAGAAGATGTACTTCGAAATGAAGCTCTCTTCGTGATGTGCGTGTCCTCCCATGATCAGAGTGTTGCAGATTCGTTGTTCTCGTTGTTGGTGGCCTCAGCACGGGCGTCTGATTCTGTCGCCGCATCCTTAACAGCCAAAAATTCCTCCTGCGATTCGAGCCAATTCTTGTAAGACTCTTCGCTCTCCACGACCACCTTCATCTGCATGTTGAAGTGCGCAGCACCACAAACCTTGTTGCAAAGGAGGACGTAGTCAAAATCCGGATCGTCCAACACCGTGCGCATGCTGTCGGTGGTGATGGTTGGGGTCATTTTGAAGCGCGTAGGCACACCTGGAACCGTGTTCATTTGTGCACGGAAGTGAGGCATGTAGGCGCTGTGAATGACGTCACGTGAGCGGAACACAAACTCCACTTCGCGACCCACGGGGAGGTGGAACTCGCCCTTCATGATTTTGTCGTCTGCACCAGCCTCCCAAGCTGCCACTCCTCCTTCGTAATCGAAAGGCTTGACTTCCATGATGCGCTGGCGGTGACGCTTCAAGCGGTGAACCTTGTCTTCCTTGGCTTCGACCGCAGCGTTGGAAAGGACCACAACATCCGGTCCTTCGAGCATGTGCTCGAGGTCGTGAAGACGTGCCTCCAACATCGCCTTGCGCTCCGCAGACAGCCCATGGTGGTCGTCGCCGTGGTCAGCATGATCATCGTGACCATGATGGTGACCGTGATCCGCGTGCAACTCGGCCTCAACCTCTTCGATTTGCGCGAGCAGGGCGCCGCGTTCATGGGCCAGCTCAGTTTCTAGGGCCTCGATTTGGCCTTCGATTTCCTCGAGGGCACCGGCAACGCCATCGGCGGTCACAATGCCCAGTGGGTTTGTCGGCGTGATGAGGTTGTAATTCGCCAACCCAAATTCACCATCGGCACCTGGGTACCGTGCCGTCCAGTCGAACTGCTTGGAGTAGACCTCCACGCGCAACGCATCGTCAGCTGCCTCGCCTGTCATTTCATTCCAGGTGCGCAACCCGTAAATGATGATGACTGCAAGGACAATCGAAGGAATGACGGTCCAGATCAACTCCAACCGGTTGTCGTGCGCGAAGAATTTCGCTTTGCGGTTGGGGTCTTGGCGGTATTTGTTGGCGAACAAGAATAGCGCCGTGTTGACCAAAAAGAACACCGCGATGATGATGTACATGTTGAAGTTCATCAGCGTGTCGTACGACTCACCATGGGCAGATGCCGCTGGAGGGTTGTAGTCTCCATACCGCACGATCAACCAAATGAACGACGCGTAGAATGCCACCATGAAGGCGACAAACAAACCACCGTTGAGGCGGGTGTCAGCCGCACTGATGTCCTCTTCGCGTTTGTTGCGAATGAGGGAAGTCAATTGACCCACTTTGGCCAATTGAGCAAGGGCAATGACCCCTGCGATGACGACGAGAAGCGTGATGAGTTTCATGGGATTCGTCCGTTGTCAGTGTCAGTAGTGGAGTTCGATGCTTTCCTGGAGCATGGGGTGGTTCTTGCTGATGAGCGGCGCTTTCGCAAGGGTCGCGAATGTGCGGTTCATGAACAGTCCCAAGAATCCGAGGAACAACCCGACTTCAAAGAAACCAAAATGATTATGGTCAAACATGGTGCCCGGAATGACGAGCAAGTACACGTCCACAAAGTGGGCGATGAAGATGAGGATGCCCACCGGGATCACGAAGCGCGGGTTGCGCTTGGCGTCGCGGGCAATCAAGGTGTAGAATGGAACCGCGAAGTTGATGAAGAACATCAGCATGAATGGCACTTTGTAGTCACCCAGCACACGGCTCATGTAGTACGTCACTTCCTCAGGGATGTTGGAGTACCAGATGAGCAAGAATTGGCTCAACCACAAGTAGCTCCACAACATGGAGATGGCGAACATCCACTTGCCCAAATCGTGCATGTGGCTTTCGTTCACCTCTTGGAAGTATCCCTTGCTGCGCAACCACAACATGCTGAGGTTGGTGAAAATCATGAAACTGACCCACATGCCGCTGAACACGTACCAACCAAACAAGGTGCTGAACCAGTGGGTGTCGATGGACATGATCCAGTCCCACGCCAAAGTGGAGCTGAATACGGCAAAGAACACCAAGAACAACGCCCCGCGGCGGTATTGCTTGTAGTGAAGGTCAAGGTTGGGCGCTTCGTCCTCTTGCAACGACCACTTGCGGAACAAGCGGGCGAAAATCAAGAAAGTGCCGATGTACACGGCGGTGCGCAACCAAAAGAACCAGTCGGCGAAGTACGCCGCCTTGCCCGCAATCACGTGGTCGTAGTTGGGGTTCAACACCGCGCCTTCCTCCATCTCATCCACGTAGTGGAAGTGATCGCCGTGTTCCACCATGTATTCGTGGTAGAGGGAGTGGTCCATCCAGTGGTAGAGGTGGTGCAGGTGCAACTTGCCGGCCACGAGCACGATGACGATGACCGCCGCGCCCCAAGGCAAGAAGCCCCAAAGTGCCTCGAACCAACGCTTCAACACGGCAGACCAGCCGCTCTCCGTGGCGTATTGCAACGCGTAGAAGAACAAAGCCGCCAAGGCCATGGTGAAGTAGAAAAATCCATTGATCAACAGGTTGGCCCAAAACCGCTGGTGATGGTCACTGTGATCGGTCAAGAAGCCACCCACAAGGGCGATTACACCCACCGCCATCAAGACCTGGGTGACGAGCTTCAAACGTCCTTCAAACTTGAATTCCATGATCAGTTGTTCATTGCCATGGCGCCGTCTGCCGCCGATTCAACCACATTTCCTGCCTCGTCAAACTCGGGCATTTCACCGCCCTGCTGGAGCACCTTGATGTACTCAATGACGAGCCAGCGGTCCTTTTGGGACAATTGAGAGGCGTGCGAGCCCATCAAGCCTTTGCCGTAAGTCAACGTGTGGTACATCTTGCCCACAGGAAGGTCCTTCAACTTGTCAGCGTACGAGGGGATGCCCGCGATGTGTCCATTGCGTGACAACGCACCGTCGCCCTTGCCTTCTTCCCCGTGGCATTGGCTGCACATTTGGGTGTAGATCTCCATGCCCTTTTCGATGTGGGCCTTGGTTGTCATCAAGGGGCTCATCAACTCAGCGCCCGCAGCCTCGTAGCCTTCGGGGGTGTTGGGGTAAGCGTAAGGAAGGCCAAACGCCTTGTTCTCCCCCACATACGCAATGGTGCCAGCTACGGGAACGCGGGCGCTCGCCGTGTTGCGCTGGGCTGAGGCCACTTCCTCTGTGACGTAGTAGGGGTCCATTCCATAGTCCACGTACGCCTCCACAGCTGGAGAGCGGTACATGTCTGGCATGTATTCAAGTCCCGGACTGTTGGGGTCCGTGACGCACCCTGTCAGCACAGCAATCACGGCTGCAACTGGGGCGACGATGTTCCAACGCTTTGACATGGTTCAGGCGTCTTTGATGCTGAGTTCAAGCAAGTCGGTCGCGCGAATGGCCGCTTCGAGCTCATCGGCAGACATGCTGTTGTTGTCTGTGGTGATTTCGACCACAAACTTGTCGTCCGTGGTTCGGGGATCGGGGTTCGAGGCAGGCATGCCTGGCAACGTTCCATTCCGAAGGAGGTAGGTGATGGCCATGCCGTGGGCACCGCACAACACCGAGAATTCAAACGTCACGGGGATGAAGGCCGTCACGTTCTCAAGCAACGTGAAGCTCGGCTTGCCCCCGATGTTCATGGGCCAGTCCTGAATCATGAAGTACCACATGCCGAGCAACGCAAGAGACGTGCCGGTCATGGCGTACATGAACGAACATATGGCCAAGCGGGTGCGCTTGATTCCAATCACGGGATCGATTCCGTGAATGGGGAACGGCGAATACACATCCTTCACTCGGATGCCTTGACCGACGAGTTTGCCCGCCGCGGTCATCACCTTGGCGTCGTCGTCGTACATGACGTGGAAGATCTTGCTCATTTGGCCTGCTCGTTTTTGTAAGACTCACCGCTCGACTTCAAAATGGTCTTGAGTTCGTTCAATGCGAGCACAGGGAAGAACCGTGCAAACGCGAGGAAGAGCGTCAAGAAAATGCCGATGGTGCCAATGAAAATGCCGATGTCGATGGTGGTGGCGTGGAATTCACCCCAGCTCGATGGGAGGTAGTCGCGGTGGAGTGACGTCACGATGATCACGTAGCGCTCAAACCACATGCCGATGTTCACCACAATGGACAGGGCAAACGTGGCGATCAGGCTGCGACGGATTTTCTTGAACCAGAAGAGCTGTGGGCTGATCACGTTGCACGTCATCATCATCCAGTACGCCCAGCTGTAAGGGCCGCTAAAGCGGTTGATGAAGGCGTAGCTCTCATACTCCACACCGCTGTACCACGAGATGAACAGCTCCGTCAAGTAAGCCACACCCACAATGGATCCGGTCACGATGATGACGATGTTCATGTACTCCACGTGCTTGACGTGGATGTAGTTCTCGAGGTTCATGCCTTTGCGCATGATGAGGAGCAACGTCTGCACCATGGCAAACCCGGAGAAGACCGCCCCTGACACAAAGTAGGGAGGGAAAATCGTGGTGTGCCACCCAGGAATCACTGAGGTTGCAAAGTCCATCGAGACGATGGAGTGCACCGAGAACACGAGAGGTGTGGCGATGCCCGCAAGCACCAAGCTCACTTCTTCAAAACGCGTCCAGTGCTTGGCACGACCGCTCCATCCGAAGGCGAGAATGCTGTAAATCTTCTTGGGAAGCGGCTTGGTCATGCGGTCGCGAATGGTCGCGAAATCAGGAATCAAACCGATGTACCAAAACACGAGCGACACCGAGAAGTAGGTCGAAATCGCGAACACGTCCCAAAGAAGCGGACTGTTGAAGTTCACCCACAACGACCCAAACTGGTTGGGCAACGGAAGCACCCAGTAGCTTACCCAAATCCGTCCCATGTGGATGCCGGGGAACACCGCGGCCATGATGACGGCGAAGATGGTCATGGCTTCCGCGGAGCGGTTGATGGCCATGCGCCACTTTTGGCGGAAGAGCAAGAGCACCGCAGAAATCAACGTTCCCGCGTGACCGATGCCGACCCACCACACGAAGTTGGTGATGTCCCAAGCCCAGTCGACGGTCTTGTTCAATCCCCACGTGCCGATGCCGGTGCCAAGGAGGTACAAAATGCACCCCACGCCGTACACGGCGATGAGGCTCGAAATGGTGATCATGATTTTCCATCCCAAGGGGGCTGGACCCATGATCGGCCCCACAACGTCATCGGTGATGTCCTTGTAGGTCTTGTGCCCCAAAATCAGGGGCTCGCGAATGGCTGCTTCTCTCTGCATGACGAGGGGATCAGGCTTCGTTGGTTTCAGTGTTCCGCACCTTCGTCATGTAGAAGATGTTGGGCTGGATGCCCACCTCTTCCAAGGCGTGGTAGGAGCGGTTGTTCTTGGAGTTGGTCTTGACCTCCGACGCAGTGTCGTTGAGATCACCAAACACAATGGCGTTGGTTGGGCACGCTTCGGCGCACGCGGTTTGGACCGCGCCATCCACGATGGGGGCACCGGCTTTCTTCGCAGTGAGCTTGCCATCTTGAATGCGCTGCACGCACATGCTGCACTTCTCGATGACACCGCGTGCACGAACGGTCACGTCTGGGTTCAACACCATCCGCGTCAAGCTGTCTTGAGACGGGTTGGTGTGCTGGAACTTGGCGTATCCCTGGTAGTTGAACCAGTTGAAACGACGCACCTTGTACGGGCAGTTGTTCGCGCAGTAGCGCGTGCCGATGCAACGGTTGTAGGTCATTTGGTTGAGGCCCTCGTTGCTGTGCGTCGTGGCCGCCACTGGGCACACCGTTTCGCATGGTGCGTGGTTGCAGTGCTGGCACATCATCGGCATGTGAACCGTCTGGGGGTTCGCCGAGGGGTCTTCCATCTTGGTGTAGGACGAGATGACGCCCACGCCTTCCTCTGCACCGCGCTCTTGCGACCAGTCAGAAGCGTAGTAGCGGTCGATCCGCATCCAGTGCATGTCGCGGTGGCGACGAACTTCGTCCTTGCCCACCACAGGCACATTGTTTTCAATGTGGCACGCCGTCACACACGCGCTGCAACCGGTGCAGGTCGTGAGGTCGATTGTCATGCCCCAGCGGTGACCCACACCTTCCACAGGGTGGCTCTTCCACAAGTCAAACGCCGACGTCTTTTTGCCGTCGCTCGCGTCGATCACGCCGTCGCCGTTCACGTCTTCGTGGACGGTGAGGGTGTGGCTCTTGTTCCAAGAAGCCTGGCCCTTGGCCTTTCCGGCTTCCGCGAGGTAGCTGTCAAACGTCGTTTCCTTCACCACACTGTCCCGGTCCATGACCGTGTTTTGGATTTGGGTGGCTGCGAGGGGGTACTCGGCGCCGGTGGCCTCGACAGTCACGTCAAAGGCGTCGTAGCGAGGCACCCCATCCTTCACCGTGGCGAACCCAAACACATTGGCGCCAATCGGCATCGGCTTGCCATCTGCCATGAGCAGGTGCTCGCCGTTTTCGCCGGTGGCAAACGCCGCACGTCCAATGTTCTCTCCGCCGTCGCCGCGTCCGTAACCGAGGGCGATGCCGAGGGTGCCTGGGGTTTGGCCTGGCTGCATGAACGCGGGGAGTTCGACCGACTGGCCGTTCACCGTCACTTTCACCACAGAGGCCTTGTCGCGCTGGGCGATGTAGGTGTTGAGGCCCATGGCTTCCATGTCCGCGCGGGCCATGGTCACGTAGTTGTCCCAGGTCACCTTGGATACGGGGTCAGGCGTTTCTTGCAACATGGGGTTGCCCGCTTGGTCGCCTGCCGCAATCGCTTGCTTTTGGTAAAGGGCCAATTCCAAGTTGCCTCCTGTTGAAGAGGCCAAACGACGCACCGACGCAGACACGTCGATGCCGAGGGCTGCTGCCGAGGCAGGCATGCCTTCGCCCGTCATGTAGCATCCGTCGTGCAAGGAACTGTTCCATTGCCCGTCGCTGTACATGGCGTCGCTGGTGTATCCGGCGTTGTGGGTGGTGCGAATCACGTCGTACCAAGCCATTGGTTGCCCCGCCCAGGCCATGAAGCTCTCACCCGCCGCACGGGTGTCGAACAACGGTTGAATGGTGGGTTGCGCCAAATCGATGCGGGTTCCTCCAATGCGGAGGTCCATCCAGTTTTCCAACCAGTGATGGTCGGGAGCCATGGCCGTGCAGCGTGCCGCAGTTTCGTCAGCCATGCCTGCGGTGCTCACGCTGAACTTGACCTTGCCGAGTCCAGCGCGGAATGCCTCTTTGTCTGCCGCGTGGTACGCGGGGTTGGTGCCGTGCATGACCAGCGCAGACACACGGCCCGCATTCATGTCATTGACAAGTTGGTCAAACGCCGCATCGTCGCCTGCAAACAGCCCCTCGCCGTTGTAGTTGACGGTTGTGCCATCCGCGCCGAGGGCCGTGTTGATCGCGGCAGCCACCAATTGGGCGTCCACGTCGTTGGCACCAGCCACAACCAATCCAGCGCTTCCTGCTTTTTTCAAATCGGCCGCAGCAGCATTCACTGCTGCCGACACTTGGTCGCTCAAACCGGTCACGGCCGCGCCACCCACGATGGCGTTGTGCAACGCAGCCAAGACCTTGTTCTGCTCCGAAGGCTTCACCATGGTGCGCGAATCGGCGTTGGTGCCCGTCAGGCTCATGACCGTTTCGAAAGCGTGAAGCTTGGACATCTCGCCATTTTCAGGTCGGCGCGTTTTGATCCACTCCGATTCGTAGTAACAAGCGTCGCCCCACGTGCCGAGGAAATCGGCGCCCACCGTCACGACGGTTTGGGTTTTGGCAAAGTCGAAGGCGGGGAACGAGTCTGAACCGGTGTGCTGCTTGGCCGCAGTGCGAAGTGCGCTGTGGCTGACGGCATCCACTTGAACGTGCTCGGCACCATGGGCACCGCAGAACGCATCGATGGCACGCTGCAAAGAGGGACTCAAAATGGTGTTGGTCAACACCACCTTGCGGCCAGAACCGGCCATGGCCTTGCCCACCTCAGCGTCGAGCGCTTGCCACGTCGACCCAGCACCAGAGAGGTGCGGACCCTGCAAGCGGGCGCTGTCGTAGAGACCCATCACCGAAGCGTTGACCCGAACGTTGGCGTGACCCACTCCGGTGTCTTTGTTGCTCTTGATGAAAATGGGGCGTCCCTCGCGCGTCTTCACCATCACGTTCACGTAGTCGTGACCGTTGTAGTAGGTGGACGCGTAGTGGTTGGCCACCCCTGGGGTGACATCCGCAGGCTTGTTCACGTAGGGGATGGACTTCACCACAGGCGTCTCGCAAGCGGCCAAGGTGGCCGCGGCGAGGGAGAAGCCCATGAACTTCAAGAAGTCACGACGCCCTGTCGTGGAAGAGGTGAGTTCATCGTTGCCGAGCATCTCGTCAACGGTCTCGTGTTGGGGGAACTCCTGACCTTGAAGCGTTTGGAACGCCTCAGTTTGGTGAAGGTCATCGAGTCCGGTCCAGTAGCGTTTGGTGTTCGCCATGTCTATCGAATCAATCGGGTTCTGGGTCTGGGGATCAGTAGTGGCACTTGGAGCATTCCCAGCCCCCGAGTTCCTTGACCGTGATTTTGTCATCTTCCAAAATGCGGCGCAACTCTTCGTTGCCGCGCACATCGTCTTTCATGCGGTTGTGCATCTCCTCGTAGTAGTCGCTGCTCGCGAGGTCGATGGAGGCCTTGTTGTGACACTCAATGCACCATCCCATCGTGAGGGTGGGTTTGCTGAGCTCAATCAACCCTGGGTACTTGTCCACCAAGGTGTTGATGTGGTCCACAGAGGCGATGCGACCCGCGCTCCACGTTTCCACGTCGCCGTGGCAGTTTTGGCACTGAAGGCCGCCGACCACCACGTGCTGCTGGTGGCTGAAGTACACGTGGTCAGGCAAGTTGTGCACCTTGTTCCACTTGATGGGCTCGCCTCCGAAGCTGGCCTGCGGTGCTGCGTAGCCGTTGTTGCCTTCGCCGTCGAGGTAGGTTCCTGTTTCAGGGTCGAAGCCGATGGCCGCGTAGATCTTGCCGATTTCAACCTCCCCGTAGCGAGAGCCTTCCTTGACCGCTTTATGGCAGTTCATGCAGACGTTGGTGCTGGGGATGCCGGCGTGCTTGGATTCGTAAGCGCTGTGGTGGCAGTATTTGCAGTCCACTTCGTTCTCGCAAACGTGCACGGAGTGAATGAACTTCACAGGCTGCTCGGGCAAGTACCCTTCGTACACACCCACGCCCATGAGGCCTTGGTAGCCCTTAACCACGCCGAAGGCCACCACGAAGACTCCGAGGATGCTCACAAAGACCATGTTGTTCCAGGCCCATCCGCGGAGGCGGGTGAGGTAGCTGCTGTCTTCCAATTGGGCTTGACCATCGCGCTCGCGGAGGGTATTCGTCAACTGGCGGTTGACGCCCGAAGCGCTCATGGCGATCAACAGGAACATGACCAAAAGGATGATGAACCACAACGTGCTGCTGTCGCTCTCCTCCTCCATGGGCATCTCGTCAATGTTGATGCAACCCGTGTCTGTGCTGGCCGTGGCTGCGACGTCCGGTGGGTTTTGGACGTAGGCCATGATGTCGCGGACGTCGTCCGCAGACACCGCCTGGGCGCTCATCCATCCGTAGGTGCCGACATAACGTTCCACCAAGGATTTGATGTAGGCGTCTCCCGTGGCGGCCGCACCCTGGGGGTTTTGAATCCATTGAACCAACAACTCATCGCTAGAACCCCAACGGTCCGCGATGCCAGCAAGGCCAGGAGCTGCAAGCACACCATCCGTCACAAGGTGACAAGAGGCGCAGTTGGCATTGAACAGCGCTTGGCCGTTTTCCACATCCCCTCCTTCCCAAATGGATTGCGCAGAAAGTCCCTGCGCCCACAGCAAAGCGGCGATGGTAAAGACGCGTGCCGCACCTTTCAGGAGCTTTGCACGCAGTGTTTTCGTGTGTCGCATGTCGATTGAGTACCCTCTCAATTTGGAGGCAAAAATAAGCCAAACGAAGGGTCTAACCACGCATCGTCACAGGAATGTCATGAACAATGGGCATTTAGAATCGTTCCGTGTGCATGAGTGACAATTGGAGGCCCGACGGTCCTGCCCAAACGCAAGTTCATGTTGGCACATCTTGGGGACAATTGTTTTCGACTTTCCCATTCGCGAATACCTTTGTTTCATGACGTTTCGTTGCACACTTGGGGTTTTGCTTTTGAGCGCGTGCAGCTTCGTGGAAGCGACGGCTCAGGCCAACACAATCCCGTCTGATCAAGAAGGATGGTGGCACGAACTGTTTCGACCAGACTCAGCAAATCGACCTGCGTCGCAGTTTTGTTTGGGCGATTCAACCTTTCAAGATTTGCCTCCGGCTGAAGTGCGCCTCATCATGCCTGACACCTTGAAGGTGCTCGACTCCTTGGACAAGGCCAACCCCCGCCCTGTTCAGGGACATCGAATCCAGATCTACTTTGGGAACTTGCAGGAAGCCCGATCGATCCGCGCCCAATTCCGCCGGGACCATCCAGACACGCCTTGTCAATTGATGCCCATTGACCCCAATTACGCCGTCACCGTCGGCAATTACCGCGATGTCTGGAGCGCGCGACGCGCCTTGGAAGAAGGAACCGTAGGCCAATGGAAGCACGCCTTGGTCATCCCCAGTGACATCGATTTGCCAGCGTTGCGCTGAGCTTGAACTTCAAGCCTTCTTGGCATGAAAAAGGGCATCCTCGGTGGATGCCCTTTTTCATTGACTGCGCTTTCGAGAATCAGTCTTCCAGCGTTTGCTTCACTTCCACTTCTTCGTAAGCCTCGACGACGTCGCCGACTTTGATGTCGTTGAATCGCTCGATGTTCAAGCCACATTCGAAGCCCTTGGCCACTTCTTTGGCGTCGTCCTTGAATCGCTTGAGAGATCCCAAAGCGCCCGTGTAGACGACAACGCCTTCGCGGATGACACGCACCTTGCTCGAGCGCAGGATCTTTCCTTCGGTCACGAAGCAACCCGCAATGGTGCCCACTTTGGAAATCTTGAAGGTTTCTCGGATTTCCGCAGAGCCAACGATGTTCTCTTCGATTTTGGCACTCAACAAACCTTCCATCGCATCGCGCATCTCTTCGATGGCCTTGTAAATGATGGAGTAAAGGTTGATTTGAATTTCCTCTTGCTCTGCCAATTTCCGGGCAGATGCCGAAGGGCGAACCTGGAAGCCGATGATGATGGCGTTCGAGGCTGAGGCGAGCAACACATCCGAGTCTGAAATCTGGCCCACAGCCTTGTGGATGATGTTGACCTGAACCTTCTCCGTGCTCAGCTTTTGCAACGAATCGCTCAGCGCTTCAATCGAGCCGTCAACGTCTCCCTTGATGATCAGGTTCAATTCCTTGAATTCTCCGACCTCAATTCGGCGACCGAGTTCTTCGAGGGTGACCGTCTTCTGAGTCCGGACGCCCTGTTCACGCTGAAGCTGCTGTCGCTTGGTCGCGATGGCCCGAGCGTCCTTTTCGTCTTCGAAGACGTTGAATTTGTCCCCGGCGTTGGGTGCGCCGTCAAAGCCCAAGACCGACACCGGCGTGGCAGGACCTGCTTCTTCGACACGCTGTCCGCGCTCGTTGAACATGGCCTTGACGCGTCCGCTGTGCTGGCCGGCCAACATGGCATCACCGACGCGCAATGTGCCAGCCTCGACAAGCACATTGGTAACGTAACCACGGCCCTTGTCCAAGCTGCTTTCCACAACCGTTCCCAAAGCGCGCTTGTCCGGGTTGGCTTTCAAGTCCAACAGTTCAGCCTCGAGGAGAACCTTCTCGAGGAGTTCCTCGACGTTGGTGCCAAACTTGGCCGAAATCTCTTGACACTGGAACTTGCCGCCCCAGTCTTCAACCAAGATGTTCATCTCGGCCAACTCTTGCTTGATGCGATCCGGGTTCGCCGTTTCACGGTCCATTTTGTTGATCGCGAAAATCATAGGGATTTCCGCAGCCTGAGCGTGGTTGATGGCCTCCTTCGTTTGGGGCATCACGCGGTCATCTGCAGCCACGACAATGATGGCCAAATCCGTGACCTGTGCACCCCTTGCACGCATCGCCGTGAAGGCCTCGTGACCAGGTGTGTCGAGGAAGGTGAGCTTTTTGCCGCTTTCCAACTCCACGGCATACGCACCAATGTGCTGCGTGATGCCGCCCGCCTCACCGGCAATCACATTGGCGTTTCGCACGAAGTCAAGCAGCGACGTCTTTCCGTGGTCGACGTGACCCATCACCGTGACAATGGGCGGTCGGCCTTGCAAGTCGTCTTCGTCGTCCTCTTCAATCACAATCGCCTCCTCCACTTCTGCACTCACAAACTCCACTTCATACCCGAATTCTTCGGCAATGATGGTGATGGTCTCAGAGTCCAAGCGTTGGTTGATGGACACCATGATGCCCAGCGTCATGCACGCAGAAATGATGTCGTTGACACCGCGATCCATCATCGTCGCCAATTCAGCCACGGTCACAAACTCAGTGAGCTTCAAGATGCTCTCCTCGAGCTGCGACTGAAGGTTGCTTTCGTCTTGACGCTGTTGGATGGCGTCGCGTTTTTGACGACGCAATTTGGACGACTTCGATTTTTTGCCTCCGCTCATGCGAGCGAGGGTGGCGCGAATTTCCTTTTGGATGTCCTCCTTGCTGACCTCCTGTTTGGGTTCATTTCTGCGACCTCGGGTGCGGGTGTCTTTGGCGTTGCCCCCAGCTTTGGAGACGTCCACCTTTTTCACCCTCACTCGCTTGCGCTTGCCGTCGTCCCCAGAAGCCCCTTTCTTCTTCTCCACGGGCAACTCAATCTTGCCCACCACTGTGGGGCCTGAGAGTTTTTCGGCTTTGGCTCGCACCACTTCCAGGTCAGCCGGATTAGCCGCTTCCTTCGGGGCCTCCGTTTTGGCCTCTGGCTCGGCTGGCTTTGCCTGTGCCGGAGCTGGGTCTGCTTTCGCCGGGGC
>JAOIQU010000060.1 GCA_028141885.1 Flavobacteriales bacterium
CGGCAGCAGCCCAAGCCAAGGCTGCCAAAGAGGCCGCCGCGAGCAACCCCAACCGACTTAGGAGCAGCGAGGCTTTCAGGGAGGAGCAACGCGACAAGAAAAAGAAGCGCCGCGAGCGTCGCCGAGACAACCAAATCGGCGGCTTGCTCCGAGAGGTGCTGAGCGGCGAAATCTTGGCGCGCGAGGCGTTGGTACGACAAGTTCCCTTCTTGCTATTTGCCAGCTTCCTGACCATCCTTTACCTCGCGCTGGGCTACCAGACCGAACGGATCCTGCGCGAAAAGCAGCGAACCCTCGATCGCCTCGAGGAAGCCACCGCCGAGGAAAAAACCCTCCGATCCGATCTGGAGTCTCAATTGCAGCAAAGTCGCTTGGCCCGATCCACTGCGGAAATGGGTTTGGAACAACCGTTCGCACCTCCCATCCTCATCTCAACTGAAGAATGAGCGCCATGCCAAATACCGGACGCATTTGGGTGGTCTTCGTGGGACTGACCCTCGTCGGACTCGGCGTCTTCGCTCGGATTCTAATGATTCAAACCGTGGAGCACGAGCAGTGGGCAGACCGCGGAGAAGAATTCTCCGCAAGCGTGCGCACCATTGCCCCTGCACGCGGCCAAATCCTTGCAGAGGACGGAAGCTTGCTCGCCACCAGTGTACCCGTTTACGACTTGCGCTGGGACGCCAAATGCGAAGGCATGCGATGGGACATGTACGACGCTTATGTCGATTCGCTTTGCTTGGAATTGGGGGAAGCTTTGGGCAAACAACCCTCCGCGCTCAAGTCCAAATTTGACAACGCCATTGAGCGAGGGCACCGAGGGGCACTGATCGCGAGAAACATCCCCTTCACGGCTTTCCAGTCTCTGCGAAACCTCCCCTTCGTCAAATTGGGCAGGTACAAAAGCGGCCTCGTTTTCGAACGAAAGGAAAACAGGAGGCGACCGTTTGGAAAGCTTGCCGCCCGCACGGTGGGCATCGACCGAGAACACCAACGCGTGGGGTTAGAGCGGGCGTGGAATGACGAGCTCGCTGGCGTGGAGGGACAGCAGCTGTCACGCAAAGTTGCCGGCAACCAATGGATGCCTGTCACCGATGAGTTCTTGGTGGATCCAGTCGAAGGACTCGACGTGGTGACCAGCCTCGATCTGCATCTTCAAGACGTCGCGACGAACGCCCTGGAGCAGCAACTCAGAAGGCACGACGCCGCATGGGGGACGGTCATCGTTTCTGAAGTCTCCACCGGTTTCATCCAAGCCATCGCCAACCTCACCCGACACGAAGTGGGCGAGAACGCCATTGAATATTGGGAGGACTTCAACCACGCCATCGGCACGGCTGTGGAACCCGGTTCGACATTCAAGCTCGCCACGCTGATGGCATGCATGGAAGAAGGGATGGCACCCACCGACTCCGTGGACACTGGAGACGGTCAAATCTACTTCCACGGAAAGCGGATGCGCGACAGCAACCACAAGGACGGAGGACACGGATCCATCCCACTCACCAAAGTGTTTGAGGTCAGCTCCAACGTCGGGTCTGCGCTCGCTGTGAAAGAAACGTTTGGCGAACAACCCCAAGCGTTCCTCGATCGATTGAAGACCATTGGTGTGACTGAAAAAACCGGGCTTCGCTATGTGGGAGAGGCCGAGCCCAAAGTCAAAACTTCCACAGAACATCGCGGCTGGACTGGCCTCAGCTTGACCCAGATGGCCATTGGGTATGAGGTGACCCAAACGCCGTTGCAAACGCTTGCCTTGTACAATGCAGTCGCCAACAACGGACGCATGATGCGTCCGCAACTTGTGCGAGGCCTTCAAAAAGGAAGCGACTTTGTGAAGACGTATGAGCCCTTTGTGCTCAACCCGCGGGTCTGCAATGCCAACACCTTGACCGCGTGCAAAAGCATGATGGAAGCCGTTTGCGATCCTGAAGGCGAGGGCACAGCCCAGCGTTTGTTTGACGACAAGCCCTACACCGTGGCCGGCAAGACGGGCACGGCCCGAATTGCCACCCGCAATGGGTACGAACAGGGCCGCTACCGAGCTTCATTTGCAGGGTACTTCCCGGCAGACAACCCGAGATATTCCTGCATCGTCGTCATCGCCGACACCAAAAGTGGCAGCTACTATGGCAGCACCATCGCTGCACCGGTGTTCCGCGAAGTCGCTGACTTGATCTACGCGACCGACCCCGCCTTCCACACCCTGAGCCGAGGTCCTCTTGCAGAAACCCAATCGCTGCCCGCATCCAAAGACGGCGATCGCAAATCCTTGGAAACCCTTTACGCCGCCATGGGCATGGCGCATTCGGAAGGACTGACCACAGACTGGGTCAAGGTGGAAACAGGCGACAACGAGGCCCAATTGAATCCCTTGGAACTCCAGGAGTCCGAAGTGCCTGATGTGCGTGGCATGGGCCTTCGCGACGCCCTGTACCTCCTCGAAAATGCGGGATTGAAGGTGGATTATCAAGGCATGGGGACGGTCAAATCACAGTCCATCGCTCCTGGCACGCCCCTTCGGAACGAACTCACCACCATCCAACTCAGACTCTCGTGAAACTGCTCTCAGATTTGCTCTACGACGCACGCATCCTCGAGGTGCGAGGCACGACGCATGTCGCTGTTGAACACATTGCAGTGGACTCTAGAAAAGTCCAACCTCTCGGACTGTTTGTGGCGATCCCTGGCACCGTGGTGGACGGCCACCAATTCATCGAGCAAGCCATTGAGTCCGGCGCCGCCTGCATCGTCTGCGAGCACATGCCTGAAAGCACCCCTGAACACGTCACCGTCATTCAGGTGAAGTCGAGCGCCCAGGCCCTTGGACACATCGCTGCCGCATTCCACAACCATCCTTCGCGGGACATGAAAGTGGTGGCCGTCACGGGCACCAACGGCAAGACGACGACCGTGACCCTGCTTCATCAACTGTACCGTTTGCTCGACCGCAAAGTCGGCATGCTCGGCACCGTGGAGAACCGCATTGTGGATCGCGTCATCGAGGCCACGCACACCACACCCGACGCCCTGAGCCTTCAGGCCCTGTTGCGTGAAATGGCAGATGCGGGGTGCACCCACGTGTTCATGGAAGCGAGCTCCCATGCCATTGTTCAATCGCGAATGACCGGCACCCATCTCACAGGTGCGGTGTTCACCAACATCACCCACGACCACCTCGATTACCACGGCGACTTCAACAGTTACATCAAAGCCAAGAAGCAGTTGTTCGACATGCTGCCGGCCAATGCGTTTGCCGCCGTCAACGCCGACGACGCTCATGCCGAAGACATGGTGCAGGACACCAAGGCCAAGGTGGTCACCATGGCCGTTCAAGGGGTTGCCGACGAGCGTGCTCGGTTGATTGAAAACCAAATCACCGGCCTCGTTTTGCACCTCGACGGCCAAGAGTTGTATTCCCAACTCGTCGGAGGTTTCAACGCCAGCAACCTCCTCGCCGTGTACGTGGTGAGCAAACTGTTGGGGACGGACAAAATGAACGCGCTGACGCAGATGTCCTTGCTGAAGCCCCCCGCAGGTCGCTTCGAGCGTGTGCCTGCACGCGACGGGATCACCGCCATTGTCGACTACGCTCACACCCCCGATGCCTTGGACAACGTGCTCAAAACCATTGCCCACGTTCGCACCGGAGGAGAACACGTGATCACGGTGGTGGGCTGCGGAGGCGACCGCGACAAGACCAAGCGCCCCACCATGGCCCAGCGCGCTGCCCACGGGTCCGACCGTGTCATCCTCACGAGCGACAATCCACGAAGTGAGGACCCCGCGACCATCCTGAAGGACATGGAACAAGGGTTGGACCCGATTGAAAAGCGCAAATGCCTGAGCATCGTGGATCGTCGAGAAGCGATTCGCACGGCAGCGGCCCTCGCCGAACCCGGAGACATTGTCCTGGTTGCCGGAAAGGGACACGAAACCTATCAGGAAATCCAAGGCGAGCGACTCCCCTTCGATGATCGCCTCGAATTGAAAGAAGCCTTCGCCCCAACCACTTGACCCCGCCATGCTCTACCACCTTTTCACCCACCTTCGCGAGATCTACGACCTTCCGGGCGCTGGCC
>JAOIQU010000061.1 GCA_028141885.1 Flavobacteriales bacterium
GAATTGGGCCAAACGTTCATCGACGAGGGCATTCGCCGGCCGTTCTCGCTCCTGTTCCCATGTGAAATTGCAGCCGTGGATTCGCTGGGACGTGCCGCCGGGGCAGGGCTCCAAGCGGGCGACCGCATCGTGGCCGTCGGCGACATGACGCTCCCATACTTCGAAACTGTCCGTGAAGCCATCCAAGCGCACCCCGAGACGCCCATTCGACTCACGGTGGAACGCGAAGGCACCACGCTCCAAATCGACGCCGTCCCAGACAGCGCGGGCAGCCTGGGATTCTATGCCCTCCCCGCAGCCCACTACGCGGAGATGTTCCCTACGACTCACCTTGAGTACGGGGTGTTCTCGTCCATCGGCGCCGGATTCACCACCGCCAAGGAAACACTGGCAGACTACGTGCGCTCCATGCGCTTCTTGTTCACCAAAAGCGGCGCCTCCCAAGTGGGAAGCCTCGTGACGTTCGGGAGCATTTTCGACGCGGGTTGGAATTGGGAAGTGTTTTGGCGCAACACCGCGTTTTTCTCGCTCATCCTCGCCTTCATGAATCTGTTGCCCATCCCGGCACTCGACGGGGGCCACGTGATGTTCACGTTGTACGAGATGATTGCGGGCAAGCCAGCTCCTGAGAAGTTGCTGGAGCGTGCCCAAATGATTGGCATCGTTTTCTTGCTCTCCCTCATGGTGTTTGCCCTCGGAAACGACTTCTGGCGCTTGTTTACTGGCGGATTTGGGTGATTTTGCAGGCATGACCTTGCTTTCCATCCTGGACGCTGGCCTCGAACTCTCCGCCGAAGACATCAATGCCTACGGGCTTGTGATCGGGGGAAGTGCGGTGGTCATCCTCTCGTATTTCGCGAACTTGTTGGCCCGTCGGACCAACATCCCCAGCGTGTTGGTTCTCATCGCCATGGGCATTGCGATCCGCCAAGGGTTGCGGGCCGTGGGGCTCAATCACATTCCATTTGAAGGGTTGGTGTTGGAACTGCTCGGCACCGTCGGGTTGATCTTCATCGTCCTGGAAGCGGCACTGGAGTTGGAGCTCCGTCGGGACAAGCTGACCCTGATCCTGCGGAGTGCGACGTTGGCCTTGGCTGCCTTGGTGCTGAGCACTGGTGCCATCGCCGCGTTCCTTCACTTCGCCTTGGCCATGCCTGTCTTCAACGCCACGGTGTACGCCATTCCACTGAGCATCATGAGCAGCGCCATCATCATCCCCAGCGTGGGGGGATTGTCTCCAGCCTCGCGGGAGTTCATGGTCTACGAAAGCACGTTCTCGGACATCTTTGGCATCATGGCCTTCTACCTGCTCTTGGGCAACCAAGAAGCGGCGTCGGGCAGCGAAGTCCTCACCAACGTGGCCATCAACCTGCTGGGCACCCTGGTCATTTCGGTGGCCGTCGCCTACGCCATGGTGTACGTGCTGCAGAAAATTGAAAGCGGGGTGCGGTTGTTTTTGAGCATTGCCGTGCTCCTGCTGATTTACGCCATCCAGAAGCTCTTCCACCTCAGCCCGCTCATCTTGATTTTGATCTTCGGATTGATGCTGAACAACCACAAACTGTTCTTCCCCGACTGGTTGGGCATCACCAACGGCTGGCCAGGCAAGTTGCTCAAAGACGAGCGCATGAAGGCCCTGCATCACGACTTCCACATCCTCACCCTGGAAAGTGCGTTTGTCATTCGCACGTTCTTTTTCGTGCTCTTCGGGATGACGGTGAGTTTGGGGGTGTTGTTGGACTTGGATGTGCTGCTTCAAGGCCTGGTCATCAGTGTGCTGCTCTACCTCGTGCGTTTGCTGTTGCTGTGGGTCATGAAACAGGAACCGCTTTCGCCGCTGCTTTACATCGCCCCCCGCGGGTTGATCACGGTGCTGCTTTTCTTCGCCATTGAATCGCAATACGCTGCATTGGTGGTGCCCTCCTTCGACCAAGGCGTGCTCCTTGTGGTCATCCTGACAACGTCCCTCGTGATGACCGCGTCCTTGATTGCGCACGGCAGCGGCATCCAGCAAGTCCCTGAACTCGACCTTGAGGGTGCCCTGCCCAACGCGCCGCGGGTGTTGGAACCGTCTTCGCACGACAAAGACGACCTCAACATCTCAAGTACGCCCGACCCGGAAGACGGCGAATCCAACCCTGAGACTCCAGCGTGAACAATTGACGATTCAGTTCCGTTTCGGCAAGGCGCAAGGACCGATGAAGCATCCGCCACATCGTCGCGCGGTCTGAATGCAGCTCCGACAACACCTTCCCACAGCCCTTGGGCAAGCCCGCAGCGTTTTTCGCCTTGATTCCGGCGATTCGAACCTCCGCCTCGGCCCCCACATGCCTCCACAAGTCGTCGATGTCGGTCACGGGTTGCGCCATGTTGCCGGCGACCAAGGCCCGATTTCCGGACCATGACGGGCCCTTCAAGTCACGGTTCCAGAGGGTGTACAAAGACCGATTTTGATCGAAGGCGCACCGGGCTGAAATCAGCGATCCGCCGCGTGCCGGACGTTGAATGACGACGGTTGTGGCAGACAGCCCTGTGAGGATCCGATTGCGCGAGGCGAACATCCATCGTTCAACTTGGGAACCTGGCGGTTGCTTTGTCACCAAAAGGCCGCCCCTGTCCACGATGTCCTCGGCCAACGACTCGTGCATGCGTGGGTGCACGCGGTCAAGACTGCACGGCAACACAGCCACTCGCCGACCGCCATGGCCGCTTTGAAGGGCGCCATGATGGGCCCGTCCATCGATGCCGCGGGCCAACCCACTGACCAACAATCCTCCCGCTTCTGTCCACTCCCGTCCCGCTTGCATCGCCCACTCCGCACCTTGCCTCGTGCAAGCACGCGTGCCCACCACAGACAAAGCCCTGCCCCATTCAAGCGGCCACTGACCTCGCGAGTACACCACCGGAGGTGCATCTGGAATGTTCGCCAGCATTTGCGGGTATCGGAGGTCCTGACACGTGACCACTTCGGCACCTGCTTCCATGGCCACCTCCATCTGCTGGCCTGCCAACGCCATGGCTTCGCGAGCCTCGGTGAGGTGCCTTTCCTCCCACTGTCGCCAGGCCTCGAGCGGATCTCCCGCAGCGGCCACTTCCCTTCGAACGGCCATGCAGCCTTTGTCCCTTCGCGCCATGAGCGCCATCCATGTGAGCGTCGCCTCCCTGCACGAAAATTCCCACCACCTTCCACGATCCCGTCAAGGACTTCACCAGCGGGGATGTTTGTTTTGCACACGTCGCGGGATTCGAGGCGATGTGTTGTTATTTGGCCTCATGCGACGTTTTCTCTTTGCCACACTGTTGGGTTGGCTCGGGTTGTGGAGTGGGGCCGCCGATGCGTGGGGCCAAACGCTCCAAGGCCGCGTGCTTGACAGCAACAATGAACCCCTGATTGGAGCCTACCTGACCAACGGATTGTCCACCGCCTCGACCGACCTCGATGGGCTCTACACCTTGAAGCTCAAGCCGGGCTCCCACACCGTGATGTGCACCTTCATCGGCATGGCCAAACAGGAATTCAAGGTCAACCTCATCGATGGCCAAACCGTGGAATGGAATCCCGTCATGCAGTCCGCTGCAGAGGCCCTCGGACTCGTGGTGGTTTCTGCCGGGCGTTTTGAGCAAGACGCCTCGGAGGTCACGGTGTCCCTGGAGGTGCTCAAACCCGCCTTGGTGGAGAACAAGGCGACGACCAGTTTGGAAACCGCCATCGAACAAACCCCAGGAGTCAGCATGGTGGATGGAGAACCCCAAATCCGCAGTGGCAGCGGCTTCAGCTACGGCGCTGGATCCCGCGTGATGGTCATGGTGGACGACCTGCCTGTGC
>JAOIQU010000062.1 GCA_028141885.1 Flavobacteriales bacterium
AAAGGCTTCAAAATTGCCGTAAACATCCTCAACATCGGGCGCATCAAGCTCGGCGGAGTGGTCATCGGCTCTTGCAAAGACGCCATCAATGAAAGTGTGAAGTACACGAACGCGCGGGAGCAGTTTGGGCGGCCCATCAGCAAGTACGGGGCGATTCGCCACAAACTTGGCGAGATGGCCATTCAGACCTATGCGCTGGAAACGGCGGTGTACCGCGCCACCCAAAACATCGACGACGCCATCGCCGACCTTGCGGCGGGCGGCATGGACAAGGGCGAGGCAACGCTCAAGGGCATCGCTGCCTTTGCTCCTGAATGCGCCATGATGAAGATCCTGGGCTCAGAAGTCACAGACTACGTGGTCGACGAAGCGGTGCAAGTGCATGGCGGCATGGGCTACAGCGCCGAGACCCGTGCCGAGCACGCCTACCGCGACGCCCGCATCAACCGCATTTTCGAGGGCACCAACGAGATCAACCGCATGCTCACCGTCGACATGATCTTGAAGAAGGCCATGAAGGGCGAGCTCGATTTGATGACCCCAGCGATGGCGGTGGCGAACGAGCTGACAGGCATTCCGGAGTTTGGGGATGCGCCTGAAGACATCTACGAAAAGCACTTGGGCTACGTCAAGAACTTCAAGAAGGCCACCTTGATGGTTGCGGGGTCTGCGGCCCAAAAGCTCATGATGTCCCTCGCCAAAGAGCAGGAAATCCTGATGGGCATCGCGGACATGGCGATTTGGGCCTTCACAGCCGAGAGCTTGGTCTTGCGCGCCCAGAAAGTGGCGGCGAACCAAGGCGCTGAGGCAGCCGCGTTGCCCACCGACATGATGCAAACCTACCTGTACTGGGCGGCCGACAAGATCAATGTCGCGGGCAAAGAGGCGCTCATGGGCTTCGCCGAGGGCGACGAGTTGAAGATGATGCTCATGGGCATGAAGCGCTTCACCAAAGTGGATCCCTTCAACACCAAAGAAGCGCGTCGACGGGTGGCCCAGGCGCTCATCGACAAAAACGCCTACGCGTTCTAACATCTCACCCATTCGCGGTGAACAACTGGCGGGAGAGTGCTGCATTGGGCGGTGCTCCCCCGAGGTAATTTTGGGCCATGGCAAAAAAGAAAATCATCACGGCCAAGTCCCAGAACTTTCTGGAGGCCTACTTGAACAATGCGTCGCCCACGGGCTTTGAATCCGAAGGCCAAAAATTGTGGCTCGACTACATCAAGCCCTACATCGACACGCACATCGTCGACACGTACGGCACCGTTGTGGGCGTGATCAACCCGGACGCTCCCTACAAAGTGGTCATCGAAGCGCATGCCGACGAGATCAGCTGGTTTGTGCACTACATCACCAACGACGGCTTCATCTACCTGCGACGCAACGGCGGAAGCGACCATCAAATCGCCCCGTCGAAGCGCGTGAACATCCACACCAAGAACGGCATCGTGCCCGGCTTGTTTGGCTGGCCCGCCATCCACACCCGCACTGCTGGCAAGGAAGAAGCGCCCACCTTGAAAAACATTTTCTTGGACGTCGGTGCCAAAAACAAAGAAGAGGTGGAGAAGATGGGCATCCACGTGGGGTGTGTTGTAACCTACCCCGACGAATTCATGGTCCTCAACAAGGACTGGTATGTGGGGCGTGCGCTCGACAACCGCGCGGGGGGATTCATGATTGCGGAAGTGGCGCGCATGTTGCATGAAAACAAGGTGAAGCTGCCGTTTGGCCTGTACATCACCAACTCTGTTCAAGAGGAAATCGGGCTGCGGGGAGCGCAGATGATTGCCGAGCGCTTGCAACCAGACGTGGCCATCGTCACCGACGTGACCCACTGCACTCACACGCCCATGCTCAACAAGATTGAGCAAGGCGACACCGCAGCAGGCAAAGGCCCAAGCGTCACGTATGGCCCCGCGGTCCAGAACAACCTGCTTCAGCGCATCATCGACACGGCCGACAAGAACAAGATTCCGTTCCAGCGGCAAGCGGCAAGTCGATTCACAGGAACAGACACCGATGCATTCGCCTACTCCAACCAAGGCGTGCCGAGCGCGTTGATCTCCCTCCCCTTGCGCTACATGCACACCACCGTGGAAATGGTGCACAAGGACGACGTGGAGAACTGCATTCGTCTCATTTACGAGACGCTTCAAAACGTCAAGCCTGGAGAGGACTTCAAGTACCTCTGAGCCAGCATTCACTTGCAAATGTGCAAAGGGGCCACAAGGCCCCTTTGTTGTGCGGGGAACATTCTTGATTTCATTTTGTTGTCTATACATCAATTGTATCCACACTGCATGAATTTTGTCCACCACATTTTGACCATAGGCTTGTTTGCCGCCACCGGATGGACCCATTCCCAAACCACCATGAACACCGTTTTCCACCCTGCAGATTCACGTGGCCATGCCGACCACGGCTGGCTCGACACCCATCACAGCTTCAGCTTTGCGAGCTGGCAAAATCCTGAACGCATGCATTTTGGCGCCCTGCGTGTGTTGAACGACGACGCCGTGACGGGCGGTGCCGGATTTGGGACCCACCCCCACGACAACATGGAAATTGTGAGCATCCCCTTGTCGGGCGATTTGGAGCATCAGGACAGCATGGGCAACGCCACAGTCATTCGTGAGGGCGATGTCCAAATCATGAGTGCCGGCACGGGCATCATGCACAGCGAGAAAAACCACAACGCCGACGAAGAGGTACGCTTCTTGCAAATTTGGGTGTTCCCCAACGAGCGGGATCTGACCCCATCCTACGGACAGCTCACGATGGACCTCACCGACCAAAAAGACAAACTCCAATGCGTGGTGTCACCTGACGGAAAAGAAGGCGTGCGAATCCACCAGAATTCCTGGTTCCACATGGGTCGGTTGTCGGCAGGATGGAATGAACACTACGCCCTCCACGGCGCTGGGCAAGGCCTGTACGCCATGGTGTTGGAAGGCGAAGCCACGGTGGCGGGTCAGCCCTTGGGACGTCGGGATGCCGTGGGCCTTTGGGACACACCTACCGTCAAGATCGAAGCCAACAAGGACACCCTATTGTTGCTCATCGAGGTGCCCATGCAGTTGTGATCAAAGGTCCAGAAGCTGCCGGAACATGTAGACATCCAGCGGCTTCTCCATCAATGCGATGACGCTTGGATCGCGCTCAGCCTTTTTGAGCTCTTCGCGATCGATGCTGGCGCTCAACATGTAAATGCGGCACATGGACTGGACCGTTTCCGGAAGGGTCCTGAACTTGTCCAGCCAGGCGAAGCCATCCGTTCCCGGCATTTGGATG
>JAOIQU010000063.1 GCA_028141885.1 Flavobacteriales bacterium
GTTCAACGACGCGTACGCGGTGTCCAGCTTTGGCCAAATAACTTGCCGTGGCAAGACCGGCAAAGCCGGCTCCGAGGACCAAAACCTCGTCGGTGGAAGAAGTGGAAGTTGCGTTCATACGGATGCGTTTGGGTGCATAGAACAACCACTTGCAAGGGGGCGATGTTCAACCATCGCTGTTGGAAGTTAGGTGGAATAAAGTGCTTTGGTGCGGGAATGAACGAATAAATTATGAGAATGAGTGCTTTTGGGGGCGACGCAGACTGGAAGCGTACCTTTGTGCCATGCCTTCTGACGCGCTCTTTTTCCCCGCCGACAACATGGATGTCGTGGCCTTTGGTGCCCACCCAGACGATGTTGAATTGTCGGCAGGAGGGACCTTGGCCAAATTCGCCGCCCAAGGCAAGCGTTGCGCCATTGTCGACCTTACCCTAGGTGAGCTGGGCACGCGTGGCTCGGCAGAACTCCGTGCCATCGAGGCCTCCAATGCAGCGAAAATCCTCGGTTTGGTGCATCGCGAGAACCTCGGTTTGGCAGATGGGTTTTTCGAGGTCAATGAGGAGGCTTTGATGTTGGTGGTGTCTGCCATTCGCAGGCTGCGTCCTGCCATCGTGTTGGCCAATGCCTTGGAAGATCGTCATCCCGATCACGGCAGGGGAGCCGAGCTTGTCGCGAGGGCATCGTTCCTTGCAGGCCTGCCCAAGGTCAAAACAGGAACGCCGGAAGCCCCAGAATCCGCATGGCGCCCCCAAGCGGTTTACCACTACATCCAAGATCACGACCGGCATGCCGACGTGGTCATGGACATCACTGGGCATCTCGACACCAAGTTTGAAGCCATCTTGGCATTCAGCTCTCAGTTCCACGACCCCAAATCCATGGAACCTGCCACGCCCATCAGCAGCCCGGAATTTTTGGATCACGTCCGAGGACGCGCCACGTCCTTTGGTCGCCCAGCAGGTTTCCAGCACGGAGAAGGTTTTGAAGTTCGGCGCCCCGTTGGCGTCGATTCATTGCTGTACCTGACTTGAGGTGAACAGGACTTGAGTCAACAGGTCTCGCCGAATTGGCTGAGCAAGGCCAACACATCGGACACCCCAACTGACGTGTCGCCGTCCAGATCGAAGGCGCAGTTCGCGCTGCACCCAAACTCACTCAGGATGAGCATCACGTCTGAGGTGCCCACAACCCCGTCGCTGTCCAAGTCCACGGCACAAGGGGCAGTGGGATTGAATTCGCACCCCAGACCCGCAGACAAGTCCTCCACCAACAAGGTGCCATTGTCCGCCCACCACCGTTCCCAAGCACCTCCAGAATCGAGCGGTTCCCCCACCAAATGGTAAGATGGCGAACCGGTCACCGTCCCCTGCGCTCGCCAGACATGCACAGCTTCTTGATCTTGACTCCAGGTCAGGGGTTGTCCTGGAATGCACGTTTCGGGTGTGGCTTCCTCAAGGGCACAATTGACCGTGAGGATGTACGCGTTGTCATCGTATTGCGGCGCCTCCCCAAACACCCGTGCCAACCCCGATTCATCGATGCACATCGCGGTGTATTCGTCGCATGCAATGGCCGTGGCAGGCGTGCCCCAATCTTGAGACGCTCGGGCCAAAAAGGCGAGCAGCCGCCCCCGACGGTCAGGGTTGTCAAAATGTGTATCTGTGAACGTGTTGGCCAACACCGGCACCTCCAAAAACGGGCTGTTGTCTAAGGTCATGTAGGTGTTGTAAGGATCGCTGAGCGCTTCCTCGGTGTACACCGTCCCGTTTTGGGCCGTGAATCGCATCCCGCCCAAAATGGCCATCCCTGCACTTGTGCCTCCAACCACCACATCGCGTTGGGTCAACGCATCATTGATGGCGTCGTTGAGTGGGGTGTCTTGCCACAAGTTGTGGTAGTCAGCTTGATCGCCACCAGCAAACCAAATCGCTTCTGCCCCCTCGACCAGCGCCAGCACCTCGTCGTTGTAAGCAGAGCTGGGAGCTTGGCACACCACTGTGGTCACCCTGTGAATGTTGACCCCAAGGTCGTTGAACATGTAGTCGTTGTAGCCGTCGGAACCGGAGGCCCTCAAGACCAACACATCCCCACCTCCAGCGCGCTCGAGGAACCACGTCATGGCATCGTCGCTTTCTGAAGCACCGCCCATCAAGCACACGCCTCCGCTCGCTTGAAAATCGCCATCCACTTCTGCACCGGTGTTGTACACTGTGAAAGCTTGGGCATGGAGCGTCAGATTTCCAAGCACGCAAAAGCCCATGAAGAATGTAAGCCTTGCCAACATGCCTCTAAAATACGTCCGACTCATCCCTTGCCGCGTTCAAGCGCCTTGTGATAGACCATCAAGTACGCGTCGCCGACGGCATCCATGCTAAAATGTGTGGTGGCGTAGCTTCGAATGTTTTGCGCATCCCACGGGCGCGAGTTCATGGCTTGAAACGCAGCGAGCCACGCTTCTGAAGAGGCCTCTGCGTCCAACAAAAAGCCACGCTCATTCAAGCCCTCGGGCAAATGCTCACGAATGCCCCCCACGTCGGTGCTCATGACGGGCAAGCCGCAGGCCCACGCTTCTGGAATCACACAGGGGAAATTCTCGCGACGGCTGTTGAGCACCAACACGTCGTGCGATTGCATTTGGCGTACCACGTCGGTCGTGCTCAGTGGGCCTGTGAATGCAATGCGCTCCGACAGCCCCATGGCCTCAACCTTGGCCTTGAAAGCGTCCAAATCAGCCGCCTCGCCACCCACAAAGGTGGCGCGGAGCGACTCCTGATTCCTCATCAAACCTTCCAAGGCGTCAAGCAGTCCAGTCACGTTTTTTTGGACGTCGTTCATGGAGCTGATATGCAGGATGCGGTTCAAGCCGTTGCGCTCCATCTTCCGACGGGTGGCGCCCACCGGCACCCCAGACAGCAACTCCGGCTCCGCAATTTTGAAGACGCTCGTGTCCACAACGTTGGGCACAACACGCACCGACGCCTTGCCATTTGGCACGGCCTCCGACATGGCACGGCCCAAATCTGCACTGACGGGGCAAAGCACGTTCGCCTGCCGAACCACATCTCGCACCACACGCCTCCTCCACCATGGCAACGATTTGAAGTCGTGATACGCCGTCCAGTGCTCAGTGAGTACGACCGGGACACCCCATTTCTTGGCCCAAGCCACCGCTGCCGGTCCAGCAGGGTACGCCACGTGCAAGTGCACCACATCAGGCTTCCAATCCATGTTGCCAGCCTGTCCCGCCATCGCCCTCGCA
>JAOIQU010000064.1 GCA_028141885.1 Flavobacteriales bacterium
GTAGTCGAGGCTTGGCCCTGCCGTGCTGTTGGTGATGGTCAACAAGTCACCCACCTCATAGGGGTAATTCAAATCAGAACTGGTGCCTTCACGCCAGAGTTGCGGATCCTCAGTCACGCAGCGCAACCCATAGCCTTGTCCTGGCTGGATGTCCCAATCCAATTCAAGCACAAACGTGCCGTCCTCCACAAGCACCGTCGTGCTTTCAAGGACCATGTCAAACGCGTTGATCAGTTCGAAGCTGCGTTCGTAAGTGCCATTTGCAAACAACGTCACGCTGTTCAATCGCATCTCCTCGTGAACATCGAACTCCAACCACCGGACGCTGTTGTCGTGGTAAGCCCCGCCTTCTTGGTTGGACATCTCCCCTCCAGTCTCGGATTCACCTTGGGTGATGCGCGCGTCCTCAGCCCAAAACGTGGTGGTGACGCTCACCTCTGGCGAGAAGTCGTTGCCCTCGTGCAACAGGTTTCCACCCGTGGGCCAGTCGAACCACCTTACGTTTTCGCCGGTGGCATTCAAATCCACAGTCGCTGGTGCGTCAAGCACCACATCCTCACTCACTTCCGGATCGCTGAGAGGTGCGTCGTACACCTGCACCACCAACGTGTCTGAGGTGCCCGCATTGCCGCAAATGTCCACACTGTACACCGCGTATTCACCACTGGTGGTGACCTCGATGCTTTGGGTGTTTTCACCGGTCGACCAGGTGTAATTGTCTGCATCTGACGCCGTCAAGGTCAAGGTGCCTCCGTCGCACAAATCGCTGTCGCCATCCAAGGCAATGGTGGGTGCGTTGCCCACAATTTCAACCAGCGTAACCAAGGTGGAAATCCCAGCACAACCGTCGGCATCGTACACGATCACCGAATAGGCCCCAGGCTCCGAAACTTCGATCGACTCAGCGTCGCCACCGTTGGACCACTGGTACGAGGCAAAACCCTCAGGTGCGGTCACCGTGACAAGGTCGCCAGGGCAGAACGATGTGGCACTGGCCGTTGCCGTCACCTCTGTGGTGCATGGCACTTCCAACACATTGTGGTACTGGTCGATTTCCGGATTGGCAATCACCGTTTCAAAACCGCTTGGCCACTTCACCACCGCTTGGTCCACGGTTTCGTGGGCTCCAAGCCCAAAACGACAGGCAAATGTGCAAGTGATGCCGTAGCTCTCCCCTCCGCGAATCTCGCGGACCATGGTCCCAAAATCGCCGGTCAAAACCACCTTGGCCCCAACCGCATCGACGTTGCTTTCGAAGCCTTCCAAATCGAACGCAATCCAGTGG
This sequence comes from Flavobacteriales bacterium, assembly GCA_028141885.1. The sequence continues at coordinate 1,286 of JAOIQU010000064.1, forward strand.
TTGTCGTTTCCATCGTTCAACCACAGCACATCAGGATTGTCGTTGTCAGGCGAAACGTAGCCATCGCCATAGCTGGCATAAACGTCCAATTGACCGTCACGGTTGACGTCGCCGGAGGCAAAACTGTGCATGGTGTCGCCGTACGGGAAGGTGTTGGGCATCTCTGTGAAGGTGCCGTCCCCGTTGTTGCGGAAAAAACCGTCGTCGCCCCCCGTGTAGATCAGGTCCACAAAGCCATCGTTGTCGAAGTCGTCCAGTTTGGCCTGAAGGAAGAACCCAGAGATCTCCAAGCCGCTGCCAGGCGTGATGTCCGTGAAGTGGCCTGTGCCATCGTTCTCGAGAAGCTTGATGGTGGAGCTGTGGTTGGTGGCCAAACAATCGAAGTCCCCGTCGTTGTCGATGTCAGCGAAGTCCGTTGTCCAACTCTGCTCGTACAACACCAATCCGCGTTCCAGGGCCTCCTCGGTCCATCCACCATTGCCGTCATTCACCCACAATTGGTTGATGCGACGGGGATCGTTGGGGTCGTTCACAAACTGACGGCACTTCGCAATGAACAAGTCGATGTCCCCATCGCTGTCGAAGTCAGTCCAAACCGTTCCGTAGTTGCCGCTGTGATCGGTGTCTGGGTATTCGGAATAATCGTAATCGGTCAAGTCAATGAACTCCGGGGCCGGCACCAACGTGCCATCTTCACCACCTCGCCACATGCGGCTCAGGGCGTCGTCGTGACAGCCAAACACATCGAGCACACCATCGTTGTCAATGTCCACCCAGTTGCAGGCTTGCATGAACATGCTTCCTTCGGCGAGTTCCATCGACGTGCTTACCCCAGGGGCTGTGATGTGTTGGACAAACACACCGTCGTACGATCCACCGCTGAACACGTCTTTGTGGCCGTCGTTGTCAAAATCCGCCACGCACATGCCCCATTGACTTGCGCCACTCACCTGACCCAAATCGTAATCCACGAACGTGCCTTCCGTGGTTTGGTACAAGGTGTGAAGGTTGCGGCTTTGGTCGAGCACAATCAAATCGTCAAAACCGTCTCCATCCAGGTCTGCAAAACCAATGCATCCCCCACTGTTGTAAGCATCAGGAAGGAGATTGTTGGCGTTGGTGAAGGTTTGGGCATGGGTCGCTTGGACGAGGCACATCCCAGTGGCAGCAAGGGCTGCAAGGCGAAATGGAGAGGTCATGGCTTCAATTTTCAATGCCCTCTTGACGGTCAAAGCCCTCAGGAGGTGCAGCAAGGTAACACGGCTCCCTTCCACAAGGTTGCATCGGAGGACCAAGTGTACCTTTGCGCCCATGGCGACGGGACTCAAAGCAGCCTTTCACACCCTTGGGTGCAAGCTGAATTTCAGCGAAACATCCACCTTGGCCAAGCAACTGGCCGAGGCCGGATATGCGCGGGTCCACATCGACGATGCGCCCGATGTCGTGGTGATCAACACGTGCAGCGTCACCGACCACGCCGATGCCAAATGTCGAAACGCTGTTCGCAGAGCGATGCAAAGCAACCCGGACGCCTTTGTGGTGGTCGTCGGTTGCTACGCCCAATTGAAGCCTGATGAAATCGCGGGCATTGAGGGAGTCGACCTCGTGTTGGGTGCGGGGGAAAAATTCAACCTGGTCGCGCATTTGGAGGGAGCCCAAAAACGCGAACATGCCCTTGCCATTGCCGGGGAAATCAAAGAGGTGCGCGACTTCATCCCGGGTTTCTCGAGCGGAGAC
>JAOIQU010000065.1 GCA_028141885.1 Flavobacteriales bacterium
AAGAAAAGGCCGAGTTTCTTCTGCGCCGCCGTCAAGCGGAGCTGGCAGGCCATCGCCATCGGGTTGTCCGATGGTTGATGCAGCGCGGGTTTCCGCAACACATGGTTTGGTCGGCGTTGGACCGTGTTGAATCCGAACTGGGCGGCGAGGCCTTGGAATCGTGACATTGGGCTTCGAGGGAGGCCTTGGGCATCCTACTTTTGTCCCATGTTGACGGTCGACCAAATCAACGCCTTGAGCAAGCGCGTGGAGGAATTGAAAGGCTACCTCGGGGTAGAGCAAAAGCGCATGGAGATTGCAGAAGATGAGAAGCTTACGCAGGACCCAGAGTTTTGGAACGACCCCAAGGAGGCGGAGAAGGTCATGAAGCGCATGCGGACCAAAAAGAGTTGGGCCCAAGCCTACGACGATTGTGTCTCCGCGGTGGACGACCTGTCGGTGCTCTACGAATTCATGAAGGCAGGGGAGGAGGAGGAGTCCGAGGTGGACAAGGCCTTCGAGGCGGCGAGCACGGCTGTGGAAGAGCTCGAGTTCAAAAACATGCTCAGCGCAGAAGAAGACAGCCTCAACGCCGTGATGCAAATCACGTCGGGCGCCGGTGGGACCGAGAGCTGCGACTGGGCGTCCATGCTCATGCGGATGTACCGCATGTACGGCGACAAAAACGGATTCAAGGTCAAGGAACTTGATCTTCAAGACGGGGAAGTTGCGGGCATCAAGCAGGTCACCATGGAGTTTGATGGGGACTTTGCGTTTGGCATGTTGAAAGGGGAAAACGGCGTGCACCGCTTGGTGCGCATCAGCCCGTTCGACAGCAACGCGCGCCGCCACACGAGCTTCGTGAGTGTATACGTCTACCCCTTGGTGGACGACACCATTGAAATCCACGTCAATCCTGCCGACATCTCCTGGGAAACTTTCCGTTCAGGCGGGGCAGGTGGCCAGAACGTCAACAAAGTCGAGACGGGCGTTCGCCTTCGCCACGCTCCGACCGGCATCATCATCGACAACACGGAGACGCGCTCGCAGCTGGGCAACAAGGAAAAGGCAATGCAACTCTTGAAGTCGCAGCTCTACGAGATGGAGATCGCCAAACGCAACGAAGCCCGCGCAGAAATCGAGGCAGGGAAAAAGAAAATTGAGTGGGGCTCACAAATCCGTTCCTACGTCATGCAACCTTACAAGATGGTGAAGGACGTTCGAACTGGCCACGAAACGTCCAACGTCGACGCTGTGATGAACGGCGAAATCGATGGATTCCTCAAGGCCTTTTTGATGGGCGCTGGATCTGGCGCCGACGTCTCGACGGAAGACTGACGCCTGCAGGCCCACATCTACATAGAAACACACGACATCATGTCCACTCGCATTGAAAAAGACACCCTCGGTGAAGTTCATGTCCCTGCCGACAAATATTGGGGGGCCCAAACCGAGCGTTCGCGCAACAATTTCAAAATCGGGCCGTCGGGTTCGATGCCCATGGAAATCGTTCGGGCGTTTGCTCACCTGAAGCGGGCAGCGGCCTTGACCAACTGCGAGCTCGGCGCCATGGCCGCCACCAAAAAGGACCTCATCGTCTCCGCGTGTGATGAAATCCTCGAAGGCAAACTGGACGATCAGTTTCCATTGGTCGTTTGGCAAACGGGGTCGGGCACGCAGAGCAACATGAATGTCAACGAGGTGGTGGCCAACCGCGCCCATGTCCTTGCCGGAGGCACCCTCGGTCAAGGCGACCGTCCAGTGCATCCCAACGACGACGTGAACAAGAGCCAAAGCTCCAACGACACGTACCCCACGGCGATGCACATCGCGGCCTACGCGGCCATTGTTGAAACCACGCTTCCCGGCGTGGAGCGTTTGCGTGACGCCCTTGCGGCGAAGGCGAAGGCCTTTGACGACATTGTCAAAATTGGCCGCACCCACCTCATGGATGCGACGCCATTGACCTTGGGTCAGGAGTTCGGGGGATACGTGGCGCAATTGGAGTTTGGGTTGAAGGCCTTGCGCAACACGCTCCCTCACCTGCAACAGCTCGCCTTGGGCGGCACAGCGGTGGGCACGGGCATCAACACCCCCGAGGGCTACGACGTCCTCGTGGCCAAGCACATCGCTGCTTCGACGGGCCACCCCTTCGTCACGGCGGAGAACAAGTTTGAAGCCCTCGCGGCGCACGACGCGATCGTCGAAAGCCACGGCGCGCTCAAGCAACTCGCGGTGTCTCTCAACAAAATCGCGAACGACATCCGCATGATGGGTTCTGGTCCGCGTTCTGGCATTGGCGAGCTCCTGCTTCCAGCCAACGAGCCCGGGTCAAGCATCATGCCAGGCAAGGTCAATCCCACCCAGTGCGAAGCGATGACCATGGTCTGCGCCCAAGTGATGGGCAACGACGTTGCGGTCACGGTGGGCGGCACGCAGGGCCACTACGAGCTCAACGTCTTCAAGCCCATGATGGCCCGCAACATCCTCGAATCGGCCCGACTCCTCGGCGACGCGTGCGTGTCGTTTGCGGAACATTGCGTCGATGGCATTGAAGCCAACACCGACCGCATCACCGAGCTGGTCAACAACAGCCTGATGCTGGTGACCGCCCTCAACACGAAGATTGGCTACTACAAGGCTGCTGAGATCGCAGGAAAGGCCCACGCTGAGGGAACCACGCTCAAAGCGGCGGCCTTGGCCACGGGTTACTTGACCGAAGAGGAGTACGACGCTTGGGTCGTGCCCGGAGACATGGTGGGCCGCCGTTAAATCAGCGGTTCGCCCTCGTCGCGCTTCAAGTCGCCGACGAGTTCCTTGATCCACTGTTCGTCACTCGCAGGACAAATCAGCAAGGCGTGCGGGGTGTCCACGACGATGTGGTCGTTGAGCCCTTTGATGGCCACGAGTTTTTTCGCTTCTGCGCCGGGCGTTCCGACCACGAGGTTGTTTGACGCACCCACCGCACGAAGCTGGGCGTGGGTCGTGGCGTTGCCATGGTCGTCTTTGTCAAGT
>JAOIQU010000066.1 GCA_028141885.1 Flavobacteriales bacterium
AGAGATGCAAAGCCCCACCATGCTTGGTTTGGATGCTTCTAAGTTTGGTTCTTTCTCTGTGCGGTTGTCAAACCCCACGTCGGTGACTGGGGGTTTTCAGCTCCGTTGGTATGATGACAACAATGCACTTCTCGGCAACAAGTCGATTCCTGTAGGCACTCAAATGACGGATTTTGAGACGTACACCGTGGACTTGAGTTCTGAGGAAAGCTGGTCAGGCAACATTGGGAAGTTGCGATTGAGAGGACCTTTTGCGCTCGACGTCACGACAGAACCAACGGATATTTTGTGGGAGTCCTTTTTGATGAATGAGATTTTGGATTGTGATGGAAACTGCGCCCAACAGATTGATGAATGCGGCGTTTGTGGTGGCGAAGGCTTGGCCGAAGGAGCTTGTGATTGTGATGGCAATGTTGTCGACAATTGTGGTGAGTGTGGAGGTGACGGATCCTCGTGTGCCGGATTGGGTGTAGCGATTGATGATTGCGGCATATTCTCCAATGGTTCTGTGGATGCTTGGCCCCATGTTCTGACTGCGACAACAGTTGCTGATGGTGCAAGCTCTCAGGCAGCTCAGACAGTGCTCATAAACGTGACATCTTTGCCTTCTGGAGCGCAATACAGGGTATTCAAAACGACTGCCAATGGTGGCAACTTTTTTGGAGAACCTCAACTCCTTACTCTCGGCCAAAACACGGTCACAGTCTCAGCTGTCGGCTTCGACCGCACTGTTAAATTCCAATTCTCCAACGGAGATGTTGAGTTCGATTTCTTGTCCTTGAATGGTGTGGAGCAGGATGATTGCTATGCCGTTGATCCTGGAGTACTCATCTCGGTGTGCGAAGCCTTCGGTGAGGGTCCAAACAGCACTTGGCCATTTGCCTTGACAGCAGCGACTCCAGATGACCCTTCCAGTGGTGATGCGCAAACCTTGGTGCTGAATGTGGCCTCACTTCCTGAAGGAGGAGCAAACTATCGCGTTGTCAAGACGGTGGCAAATGGAAATTGGTTCAATGGAAATGCCCAAGCCTTGTCGCTTGGGGAAAACACGATCAATGTGGCAGCAGTCGCATTCACGCGCTCTGTGAAATTCCAATTCTCAAGTGGAGACGTCGGGATTGGCGCATTCTCGTTAAACGGTTCTGATTTGTCGTGTGAAGCAAGTGTTGCAGACCCACAAGGTTGCACCAACTCAAATGCCACCAACTACGATGCGGATGCCACACAGGATGACGGCAGTTGCACTTTTGACAACCCTTGCAACTTGGACGGCGTGGTGGTGGAGGTGAGTAGCTACGCGTATTCGCCATCAAATCTCAGCATCGCTGTCGGACAAACGGTTGTTTGGTCCAACCTGGGAGGTCTGCATGATGTCAATGGGGACATTGACTCTCAATCAGGTGAGTCATTTGGCAACCCAGAGGCGTTTTACCTGTCTCCTGTATCAGGAAATGCGGAAGGTGTTTGCATTGGCTCATTCACATTCAATGTTCCAGGTGTCTACAATTACGATTGCTCCGTTGGTTCCCACGCTGCTTTAGGAATGGTTGCCAGCATCGTTGTCGGTGCGGGTGGATGCACTGAAGCTTCGGCGGTGAACTTTGACGATACGGCCGACTATGATGACGGCTCGTGCATTCTTGAGTTGTTTGGTTGCACCTACGCGAACGCAGAGAACTACAACGCTGCAGCAACGGACGACGACGGAAGTTGTCAGTTTGCAGATTCATATGCGCAAGGCTACGACGCAGGATATGCAGATGGCTTGGCCAACTGTGAAACGGCAGACAACTCCTGTCCCGAGGACTTGGATGGCGATGGAGAGGTTGCCACTTCTGACCTTCTCATCTTCCTGAGTGCATTTGCGTCGTCATGTGACTAATCTGGTCAGACCACCGATCATTCCTTTCCACGTTGGAAGGTGAAATGAAAAGTGAAACAAATGAACAAAAAGCCTCCGCATGAAAATGTGGAGGCTTTTTTCATCGGGGACGCTTCATTGGTGTTGATGGGGTATTTTTTCCAGTTGGTCGTCCCCAAAATTATTTTTGTCTAAATTGTCTACATTGATTTCAACCTTACTTCGAGAAAATGAAACGCTGTTTATCCCTTTTTATCCTTTGCACTTTTTTCGTGGCTGGTCACTTGAGTGCTCAGGACACCTCTTGGTCTTGGCAAGGAACCAATGCTGGCTGGTCTGGAGCGGGCAGTTGCACAATTGCACCTGGCCCAGATTATTTGACCATGACAATCACGGGCAATCAACCTCACATCCAGAGCCCCACGGGACTGGGATTGAACGCAGATGATTATGACAGCTTCACTGTGACCGTTCGTAACCTGACAACGGGATCTCCTTTCCAATTGAAGTGGTTTGATGCATCGAATGCTCTGCTTGGAACAATCAACATCCCCGTGGATGGCGAAATGGAGGCGCCCTCATCGTACACCATTTCCTTGGCTGCGACGGCAAGTTGGGCGGGGAGCGAAATTGCAAAGTTCCGTTTGAGAGGCCCTGCTGGTCTGGGCGAGGGAATTGTGGAATGGCATGACTTTACGCTGAACGCACCGGTGCCCCCATCTCCTGGTTGCACGGATGTCATTGCTTGCAACTACGATTCCTCTGCGACGGAAGACGACGGTTCTTGTACCTACAACGGAGCCAACCAACCTACAGATTATTTCTGGCAGGGAACCAAGGCTGGTTGGACAGGTGCAGGGGGAGTCTCATTGACGGCGGGAGACGATTACATGACGATGTCGGTGACAGGATCGAGCAACACGGCAGAGATGCAAAGCCCCACCATGCTTGGTTTGGATGCTTCTCAGTTTGGTTCTTTCTCTGTGCGTTTGTCAAATCCCACGTCGGTGACTGGAGGTTTTCAGCTCCGTTGG
>JAOIQU010000067.1 GCA_028141885.1 Flavobacteriales bacterium
TCCTTCCCTTTTTTGGGTGGAAGTACGGTCTTTGAGGAATCCATTCGGTTGTTCAAGGAGACGCATCCCGGAGAAACCATCGACCACATCTACACCGTGCCCAACCCGCTGCGATTGAAAAAGGCGGATGCGCTGATTTTCTACATTTCAACCGAAGCGTCATGAGAGAGCAAGCTTGGCTGCGCGGGGCCATCCTCGTGTTTTGGACCCTGTTTTGGGGTTTGAGTGTCGTGGACAAAATCGTCCCCGACGTCACACACCTTTGGGTGGGCAAAGACTTCTTCGCCCTGTTCGTGAAGTTCTTCGCTTCGCTGGGACTCAAAGACCCCATGTTCGCGACGGTGGCCCTAGCAGGAGTGTCGGGATTGGAAGCCGTGAACTTCACGTTGTACGGCACGGCTTTGGTGGCCCTGTTGCGAGGCGACGCAGGACGCGCGGAGACCTGGTTCTACCGTGGAATTGTCACCTCGCTGGGTTTGTTTGTGCTCTTCTCGATGGCCGATCAGGTCTTTGGCGACCGCTTCCAGCTGCTGGAGCATGGCTTGTTTTGGATGGTGCTGCTCGCGTCGTGGATCGCCTTCAAGTTCTTTGCCGTTGACGAGGAGCATTCGGGCGGCTTGGGGTCGGTCAGGACGGTTCTCCTCCTTGGTGCGCTCTTGACACTCGGCGCCACGTGGTCGATTCGGGATTTCTCAAGCCAAACCTTTCACAACGTCGACAAGCCTGTGCTGTGCGTTGAGGTCGTGAAAGGCATGTGGAAATTTGACTTTCCATTTCTCGCGGACAAGCTGGTTTGGGAACAAACGGTGAATGCCTTTGTCGAGGAGCACCCAGAATTGAAGGTCACCTACATCTACACGGGTCCGTCGGAACTCAATTCGAAGAAGAAGACGCACCTTCTGCTGTACGTCTTCACAGAACGTCGTTGACGTCTTTGCCTTTGCCATGTCTTCTTTTGCGCGCCCCTTTCTCGAGCGGATTTCAGCTGGGCACACCTGGGAACGGGTGGTGATGATGCTCGTGGTGCTGGTGCCTTTTGTGGCATGGCATCAGGACGAACTGTATGTCTGGGGATGGACTACGGTGGCAGCCATGCTGGTCTTGCACTTGATGTCAAAGCAGGTCTCTCTGCAATGGGTCGGGTTGGCCATCGGTTTGGTTGCGGTTGCTTCGATGGGGCATCCGTGGAATCGCCATGCCCTCCTGTATCTCGGTGCGGCACTTGCCATGACCCTGACTCCAAAGAGGAACGAAATCGCACGCCGGGCTACAAGCATGGATGTGTGGATCACGACTGGGCTTTACGGGGTAGGGATTTGGGGCGGGTGGCTGTTCGAATGGTCGAGTTCGGGGTTCACCGAGCTGCACTGCGCCACGTGGTTGCTGTTGCTCCTTCATGCCGCATCCAAATGCACCTCCGGATGGAAACCATGGGTTGGCATCTTCGCCCATGGTGGAACCTGCGTTGCGATGAGCGCATGGGCACCGGCCATCGGCCTCGTCTTGCTTGTCGCTTGGTGGGTTTGGGGACGTCACTGGTCCCTGCGGCGCAGCCGAGGACTCGTGGGCGTATGCCTGGGATGCCTTCTGCTTTTGACGATTTCTTCATCCATGTGGCCTGCCGAGGGTTTGCCAGCGAGTCTTAAGGAGCGGGCCACGCTGTGGACGTGGACGTTGTCGGAGGACTTTGGGGCCATTCATGGTCCAGGTCAATGGCGTTTGGGCATCGCAGAAGCGGACCTGTTCGAAGGAGCGCGTCAACCCCGGCGTGCACACAACATCTGGCTGGAATGGGGGCACGACCTCGGTTGGCTTGGTTGGGGCGTGTTGCTCATGTTTGCGATGCTGCATCCTTGGCTCGCACTCATCACCTCTCCCCTCTTTTTCTTGTGGTTTCCGACGGAGCGACCCGATTTCATGTTGCTGATGGCGTTGCTGACGAGCCAGGGATTGTTGGGGGTGCGGTCAGAGCGCGAAGTGGCGTGGGTGCGCATCGGATCAGCGGCCTGGACGCGTGCGATTGCCGCGGTGCTCGGTGTCTTTTGGGTGCTGGGGGTGGCCATGTCCATGCACTCCATCATGGCGCAAAAGGCAATTGAACGTCACTTGACCCTGCCCCCAATTTCCTCCATCGACCGTCTGGCGCTCACCCTGTTTCCCGACGGCGTGCGAGGCAAATCAGACGGGTGGGTGAAATTGATTCAGCATGCGCTGAAAGAAGGTGATCCATGTGACGCCGTTGAATGGGCTGACAAGCGACGGGAACGCGGGTTTCCAGATCAAAAGTCGCTCGAAGCGAAGGCCCGGAAGGGATGTAAGTGAATGCCCTGATCGCAGTTGCAGAGAACCCTAGGGCCCAGAAACGAAAAATCCCCACACCAAGTGCGGGGATTGTCCGTGAAAGTCGATGCGACGCTTCAGAAATACAAGGCCAAGCCCAACGAAGCGTAAGACGTCAAATTGCGGAACTTGGCTGTCGCCTCACCTTGAATGAATTGGAAGTCATCCAGGTCAGTCTCCACAGAGGTTCCTGCCTCCAGTTCGTTCAAGGCATCCTCCAAATCGTCCACAAACTCTTCGGCATCCACCTTCAATTTGACCTGGAACGTGCGCAGGTTGTACTCCGCAAAGAGCCCCAAGTTCTCATTGAACATGTGCTCAACCCCAAATCCAAGTTCGGTTGCACTGATCGACACGAGGTCTCGAGCAAGCTTGGCAAATTCCCGGCTCGATTCAAACGACTCCCGTTCGCCATTCACTTCGATCTCTCCCTTCAAGTTGAACGTGGGCACGTATCCAATGCGCTGCAAATTCACGTAGGGGCGAGTTGAACCTTCCTTCAAAAAGTACTTGACTCCGAGAAAGGGGGCCATGGCACCAAAGGACGCTTTGGCG
>JAOIQU010000068.1 GCA_028141885.1 Flavobacteriales bacterium
TGGAGTACGACATCCTTGTGGGCACCCAAATGGTTTCAAAAGGGTTGGACTTCGCGCATGTGGGTCTAGTGGGGGTGATGTCTGCAGACCGAATGCTGACCTTCCCTGATTTTCGATCGTTTGAACGCGCCTATCAAATGCTGACCCAAGTCGCAGGACGGGCGGGCCGTTCAAAAGAAGGAGGCAGGGGCAAGGTGGTCATCCAAACCTTCAGCGCAGATCATTGGTTGCTCCATCACGTGGTGGATCATGACCATGACGCCCTGGTTCGCAGGGAATTGATTGAGCGTGAGACCTACCAGTACCCGCCGTTCGTGCGCATGGTTCGACTGACCCTCAAGCACGGAGATGCCCAGCGCGTGGAAGCGGGGGCAGGGGTCTTGGCCGCCCGATTGCAACAGCGGTTTGGCAAGCGGGTGTTGGGGCCAGACACCCCGGCACTGGCCCGAGTGAACGACTTACACATCCGCCAGCTGACGTTGAAGTTTGAACGCGCATTGCCCTTGTCGCAATATCGCCCCATCCTCCAGGCAGACCTCGAGGAATTCAGTTCCGATGCGCGATGGAAGCGGCTTCGGATCACCGTGGACGTCGATCCTGTTTGAGCGTGCAGCCGTTGTGAAAGGCTCAGCGCAAGGGCATGCGCTTCAGCACAGTCGACCAACGGCCTGCGCCCCCAACACCGTCAAACGTCACTTGCCAAAGCACGGCGCGTCCCGCCCAAGACCCCAAGTCTTCCCAAGATTGCACTGACGTTCCGGAGGACTGAGTGGCCTCCCATCGACCCAAGAGCTTGCCGGCGGCGTCTGTGCCCTGAATCTGCCAGGTGCCGGCGTCGTCGGAATGAAGTTCCAGCCCAGTTGTGCAAAAGGCAGCCTCTGCCGAAGGAAGCGTGACTTGAATCAGATTGGAAGGCTCTGGCAGCATTCCAAAAAACACCGTGTTGTCCCCACTGCACGCGACGGCAAACATGTCCCCCGAGGCGTTGACGCTGAGGTCTGCGGGGCTGCTCACTTCAAAGGCCGTTGTCAATGCTTCTTGGGTCCACTCGCCCGGAAGGTCCGTCTCAGGAATGAACAGGGTGACCCTGTTGGGCGACCAAGAACTCACCACGAGCGATTCTCCGGCCCAATCGACACCGTCGCAGTTGCCGAGTCCGGTGCCATCGATCAAGGTGGTCATGGCTCCAGTGGCCACATCGACTTGCAAGATGTCGGCATTGCTGCCCCAATTGACCACAGTGGCCACGCCGTCCTTCAGGGTCACGCCATTGGGTGTGCTGCCCGTGTTGGCGACCAACACGCTCGAACTCATGTTGGCAGGGTCGTTGACGTCGACTTTGAGGAGCTTCCCGCCCGAAAAATCGCTGACCACCAACACATCTCCATCCTCATCGGATTGACTTCCCATCCCGTTGAGGAAGGAAACGTTGCCAGGGTTGTGCGTGCCGAGTGGGGTGCCTGTCGTCACGTCGTAAGCCTTGATGGCGTTGTTGTGGATGGTGAACAACGTGGTTCCGATGACCTCCATGCCGTAGGATGCAGAGGCACTGCCAAGGGTGCTCCAAGAGTTGCCCAAATCCTCTGTGTACAGCACGCTGTTGCCGTTGCTGACGAGCCATCGATCGTTGACGGGATCATGCTCAGCCGCTTCCACAGCACTGGGCGTTTGGCCTGAAACATGGGCAATGAAAAGGGTGGTGGCGAACAAGCTGAGAATGTGCTTCATGGTGTAAGTGCGTTGAGGTTGGGGGTCATTCAAAGTAGGCGGGAACGAGGTCCAAACGTTGGTCAAATCGAATCCAAGAGAGCCCTTCATCGACTTCAACGGTCCAGAGCAAGGAGTCTTGCAAGTCGACGTTCAAGGTTTGGCCGGCCACCCACAAGGTGTCAATTCCATAAGGAAGTGCCTCATACAGGCTGCAATCGTTACACTTGCCCCAAGTGTCCACCGCATAATGGGTGAGGGTGACCCCTGGGTCAATCGTCCACAGCGTGTCGAGGTTCCATCCTGTGGCTGCTTCGTTCGCGCGGAAGGCGATGAAGACAGGCTGCTCTGTGCGGTTGGTGAAATGTTGGTTGACGTAAGTGGCCCCTTCGCATGAAGCCAAAGTCACCAGCACACCAACCAGGCAAGTTGTGAGCCCAAGGCTGCGTCGAAAATCAATCATGGGGTGTGGGGTCGTCATTGGTGTGGGAGGTCCAAGTTCGGGCAGCCAACACATAGAACACCGTGAACACCACAACCGTTGCACCGCCGTACCACGCTGCCCCAGACCAATCCGGGGGCACCAACCCTTGCTCCCGAGCCTCTGCGGCTGAAATCCCATCCGTCAATCCATGGGTCACCTTCCAAACGCGGTAAAGTTGGTTCTTGACCAGTGTGGTGCTGCCAAATCCCACAATGGGGGCCAAGACCAGCCAGCCTTGAAACCAACGCTCATAACGCTGTCGAACCTGCGGCCAGTTCATGTCGCTGGCGCGTTGCGATGCCCAAAAATGGAACTCCCAACCCGGATCATGGTGCTGCCTTCTTCGATTGCCAAAGGCCAATCGCCGCTCATGCCCATGCTCAACACACCCCATGTGGCGTTTCGGTTCGACGCCATCTCGGTGAAGAAACCACCAACTTCTCGATGCAACTTGGCCAGCGTCGCGAATTCGCTTCGAACGAGGTCTCGGTCATCAGTGAAGGTCGCCATGCCCATGAGCCCGACAGGTGCGAGGTGTGGATAGGACGACCAAACGTCTTCCTTGGCAAGGGCCTTCAATTCGTCTGCATCAAACCCAAATTTGGTCGCTTCTTGCGCAATGTG
>JAOIQU010000070.1 GCA_028141885.1 Flavobacteriales bacterium
CAACGAACTCACAGGGGGATACATCATGAAAGTGGACCGGATTCAAGGCGACTTTGACGGTGGCTGGGCCTCGCCCTATCCCACGCTGGGGAACGACGAGCAGTTCATCCAAATGCACAAACCCGAGGCGGACGACCTGCATCCGCTCCAATTGGCATACATCCAGAATCACTTCACCGCGTTTGAGCACGCCCTGGCCGGTCCCAATTTTACCGACCCACTTGAGGGTTACCGTGCGTTCATCGACGTGGGGTCCTTCATCGACATGTACTTCGCCAATGAGGTCACCAAGAACGTCGATGCCTATCGCTTGAGCACCTACTTCTACAAGGAGAAAGACTCAGACGGAGGCAACATTGTGATGGGGCCTTGGTGGGATTACAACTTGGGATTTGGCAATTCCGATGGGTGCGACAGTTATCTGACTTCGGGTTTCGAATCCAACACGGGGTGCTACGTGTTGCACCCGTTTTGGTTTGATCGTTTGCGGCAAGACCCTCATTACACGGGGCTCACGCGATGCATGTGGGACGATCACCGTTCCGACGCATGGAGCGACGAAAGCATCAACGGCATCATCGATTCCCTGGCAACGGTGTTGGCCGAACCGAGCATTCGCGACCATGCACGATGGCCGAGGCTCGGGGAATACGTTTGGCCCAATGTGTTCATCGGCGACACCTTCGACGAAGAAGTGGAATTTTTGCGGGGTTGGGTCATGGACCGTCTGGCTTGGTTGGATGCAAACATTGAAGGGAATTGCCTTCCGGGGTGCACCGACGTGACGGCCTGCAATTACAACCCCACGGCCATCTTCGACGATGGCAGCTGTGAACCGTGCACGTGCCTAGGAGACGTCGATGGAGACGGTGCCATCGGCGTGGCGGACATCTTGGGCGTGCTGGCTGAATTTGGATGCGCGACGAGTTGCACTGTGGATTTGGATGAAGATGGCCAGGTGGGGGTGTCAGACATCCTCGAAGTGCTTGCCCAATTCGGCGAAGTTTGCTGAGGGGAGCGAACCAATTCAAATCAACGTTGGTGAACGCGCTTGATGGCTCTAACTTGAGCGCAAATCTCAAATCGATTCACGATGAAATCCATCAACACCCTTTCTGTTGCCCTCGTGGCATTTGCGTTTGCCTTGTTCTTGACCTCGTTCGACAACTCCCCTGCAGATGTGCAATACGAATTCACGTCGTTCACTGTGGTTGAATCCATCATTCCAAGCGGGATGGGGCGCTCACGCATCATCCATGCCACGGAGGAACGTGACTACCGCGAGTTCACCACCGTGCGCACAGACGAAAACCAAAAGCGCAACAAGTCCGACCGCGGCGAGATCCGTTTGAAGAACTTCGAGGAGACCAAGATTTTGAACTTCTTCAGCGCGATCGGCATCCGTTTTCAGAACATCGCAGCCAACGACGCTGTGGTGAACAGCAAAGTCCAGGCCATGCTCAACGAAGGTTGGGAGCTCGTGAGCACCAACGCCGGTGTGGAATCTGTTGGAGACAAGACAGACACTGAGGGCATCTACATCACCCGCTTCTACTTCAAGCGCGCGAAGTAAGTCAAGTCGCCTTCAAAGCATCCCCTGGCTGGAGACGGTCAGGGGATTTTTTGTGTGTTCAACTGTGCTGTTGACTGTCACTTGAGGAAACGAATGGAGGCTACCTCGAGTTCAAAAGGTTGGGCTGTGCCATCGTACTTCATCAAGCCCATGCGCAGGACATCAGACAATTCACGTTCAGGCGCAACGCTTTTGAGGTCGCCCATTTGGGCTTGACTCCAAGAAAACTCTGCCACCTCCAACACCAACTCTTGCCAATCTTCCGAAGGCGAGAACGAGGCGTAGGCGTAAGGCATCCACCAACGCTTACTGGTCTCGAGCGTCAATTTGAAGGGGCCACCTTTGCCTTTGCAGCGAATCGCCACGCCCTTCATGGATTGCAGGTTGGTGTGGCTCCACGGCGAACGCACTGAGGCAAATCCTCCGTTGTTTTCGAGACGCGTTTGGCCTGTCCATAGCATGGTGGAGTCTGTGAAGGTGGTTTGACCTTCAGAAAGCCCACCCATGACGCCATCATTCAAAGGATTCCATGGTGTGGACATGCCGGATTTAAATTCGATGGCTTCCATGCTTGAAAGTGGACTGGTTGAGGAAGGAGCGCAAGACATGATGAGCGTCGCGATAAACATGGCGGCAGTCGCAAAAACAAGAGGGCACAATGGCGATGTGTGATCAAACATGCAATGGCAACAGGTTTTGGAAAAGCAGGTTCAAAAAAAAGCCTCCTGAAGAAGGAGGCTTTTAGAGTTCTGGTCAAAGGGTGGCTCGACCCAAAGTTGAGATTTGCATCAAGGATGTTCGACCAGGAGTCGTTCAGAGACCATGGAATGCCCGTCAGCGATGATTTCAACCACGTAAACGCCAGCGTTCAAGCGAGACACATCGATGTCCACTTGGTTCAAGCCAAGGTTGGCAACCACACCTTCAGATCGAACGATGCGTCCATTGGCATCCATGATTTGAAGAATCCCTTGTTGCGTTCTCTTGGCTTCGAATTGAAGTGTGGTTGTGTGAGCGGTAGGATTGGGGAACAACGTTGCTGTGACCTCACGTGTTGGCACCGGAGCATCCACAGAGGAGGTCTGAGATTCATTGAACCGTGCACCA
>JAOIQU010000007.1 GCA_028141885.1 Flavobacteriales bacterium
AAGCATTCCACACACGGGCGCCGTCAAGGTGGAACTTGAGCCCTTGTGCCTTGCAGGCATCTGAGAGCTGCTTCAGTTCCTCCACGTCCCAAACCGACCCGCCGCCTTTGTTGCACGTGTCTTCAACGGCGACCAAAGACGTTCGTGCGTAGTGGCTGTCGGCAGGGTTGACGTTGGCCAGCATGTCGTCCACACTGTAGCGTCCACGATGGCCATGCAGCAACCGCACTGAAGCCCCGGAGTTCCTTGCAATGCCGCCTCCTTCATAATTGTAGATGTGCGAAAGTTTGTCGCACACCACCTCGTCGCCAGGACGGGTGTGAACCTGGATGGCGATTTGGTTGGTCATGGTGCCCGAAGGACAAAACAACGCCGCCTCGTGTCCTGTCAATTCTGCACACCGGCGTTGCAGCGCTTGGATGCTCTCGTCCTCCCCAAAGACATCGTCCCCGAGGAGTGCGTCCTGCATGGCGAGGCGCATCCCCTGTGTGGGCATGGTGACGGTGTCGCTCCTCAAGTCCACCAGGAGGTTGGCGGGTGGGGGTTGAAGTTGGCTGTCCTTCGAGGCATTTGACATGTTGCGAAAGTACGTGACTCCTGCAAACTGCCGCGTCGTCTTGGGTATCTTGGACGCATGAAAACTTGGACTGTGAAAGGCGCGCTTGCGCTGTGGTTTGGACTGGCAAGCATGAACGTGCTCCAGGCCAAAGAAGGCATGTGGATCCCCACCTTGTTGAACCTTGTGGAAGGTGACATGCAAGCGATGGGCCTGAAATTGACCGCGGAGGACATCTACAGCATCAACAACAGCAGCTTGAAGGATGCGGTGGTACATTTCAATGGCGGTTGCACGGCAGAAATGGTGAGTGCTGAAGGGCTTTTGTTGACCAATCACCATTGTGGATATGGCCAAATCCAACAGCACAGCACCGTGGACAACGACTTGCTTACTGATGGGTTTTGGGCCATGTCTCGTGACGAAGAGTTGCCCAACCCTGGCCTGACGTGCACGTTCATCGACCGAATTGAAGATGTCACCCTGCGTTTGTCGAGGGCGTGTGTGGGGTTGTCAGGTGAGGCCAGGGACTCCCGGATGAAGGAAGAAATGGCGGCCATTGTGAAGGCGGCCACGGAAGGGAAGGGGCTCGAAGGGCGCGTTGTGGCCTTTGACTTCGGCAACAGCCATTACTTGATCACAAGCCGCGTGTTCAAGGACGTTCGCCTTGTGGGGGCACCCCCTTCTGCAGTGGGGAAATTTGGAGGGGACACGGACAACTGGGTGTGGCCTCGACACACAGGCGACTTCAGTGTGTTTCGCATTTACGCCGATGCCGACAATCAGCCTTCGGAGTACAGCGCCGACAACGTGCCCTACATCCCGCGCTATCATTTTCCGGTCAATGCAGATGGGGTCGAAGATGGGGATTTCACGATGGTGTTTGGCTTCCCTGGAAGAACCGAGCAATACCTCACTTCAGATGCAGTCGAGCACGTCATCACCCGATTGAACCCCATGCGCATCGCCATGCGGAACGAGGGCCTGGCCGTCATCAACGCGGCCCGAGCGTCGAGCGATGCCTTGCGCATTGCATATGCGGCCAAGCAAAGCAGCGTGGCCAACGCCTGGAAGAAGTGGAAAGGCCAAAACCGCGGACTCACCGAGCTCCGAGCCTTGGACAAGAAGCGCGACCTCGAAGCGCGCCTCAAAGCCGCCACAGGAAGCACCGTTGTGGAAGAGTTGACGGCCTTGAATGAGTCCTTTTTTCCATTCCTTGAAGCGCGTTCGCTGTTCATTGAATTGGCGTACTACGGCCCAGACGTGCTCAATTACGCCCACGGATTTGCAGGCTTGATTGAAGGAACGATCGAGGGCGAAAAGCGCGATGCGCTGCTCAACGCGCGCAGGGGGGAGGAGCCGGGTTTTCGCAAAGACTACGACGCCTCGGTGGACGAACAACTTTTGGGCCGTCTCATCGAAACGTACCTCATGTGGATGCCCGAGGGGATGGCGCCTGCTGGCCTTGAGGGCGAAGTGGCCAAAGCTGGAGGTGGAACCGCTTGGGCCGAGAAGCTCTTTGACAAGAGCACATTTGACAACGCCGAGTCGATGCAGAAGCTCCTCGATTCGGACAATCCCAAGGCTTGGTCCAAGCTCGCCAAGGACCCAGCCTACGTGTTGATTGAGCGTTTGAGGGCGCATTACTTTGAGGTGGTGGCTCCTGAATACGGTCGGCTCCGTGGTGACATTGAGCGAGCTTCCGGCGCGTACACCAAGGCGCTTCGAGAGGCCTTCCCTAGGAAGGTGTTCCCTGTGGATGCCAACAGCACCCTTCGATTGACGTACGGCAAAGTGGAAGGCAGTGCGCCTTACGACGGCATGCAGTACAACCCACTCAGCACGGCGAAAGGCATTTTGCAGAAATACGTGCCGGGCGATCCAGATTTCGACATGCCCGAGCGTTTGGTGGAATTGCTTCGCAACAGAGAGTACGGACCTTATGCGAACAGCGATGGCGATCTGGTCGTGTGCTTCACGGGCAGCAACCACACCACGGGTGGAAATTCAGGGTCGCCGGCATTGGACGCGAACGGTCACTTGGTGGGGATCAACTTCGACCGAAGTTGGGAAAGCACCATGAGCGACATTCTGTTCGACGGCTCTCGATGCAGGAACATCATGGTGGACATCCGTTACGTCCTATGGATCATGGACGTTTACGCAGGTGCAGGTCACCTCGTCGAGGAAATGACCTTAATATCTCAAGTGGAGGTGGAGTGACGTCTTAAGACGCCATCATGCCAATCGCCACCACAACAATGGCGAAGAGAAAAAGGGCAAAAACAACGGGTCCTCCGATTTCGTTTTGCTCGGGCTCAAGGTGGTCGTGGTGATCGTGTGCCATGCTGCAAAAATAGCGCAGCTATAGCAATTGCCTCGGACTTTTTTGATTCCCTGAACGTGGATTGCAACCTCATGTGGATTTGGGTGGTCTTGGAATCGCTGTGACGTAACTTTACCCTGTCCCTTTGGATTGGTCCAAAAGTGAACACTGCTTGAAGATGAAAACACCTTTGCGATGCCTTTTGGCCACACTTGCTGTGGCGGTCACGGTCCCTTCCTGGGGTCAATGTGAAGAGGGAGAGAACACCCTCGTGGTGCAAATTGTCACGGATGCTTACCCATCGGAAACGACATGGCAGGTCTCCGCGGACGGTGAGGTCCTCCTGGCAGGGGGGGCGTATGATGCGGCGAACACCCTTCACGAGGACATCCTGTGCGTGGCTTTGGGCGACGAACCTTGTTTGGAGTTTGAACTCTTCGATTCATTTGGCGACGGCCTGTTCAATGATGGCCAATACACGTTGATTTGGGATGGGCAAATCATCGCGCAAGGCGGCGGCAATTTTGGCAATGCCACGGGGGAAGTGTTTGCATGCGCCCCCGGAGAAACGTGCAACGACGCTTTTGTGCTGACGGCAGACAACTACGGGACCCTCGACGCTGAAGGAACCTCTTTCTGGCACACCTTCACCCCTGAGTCCAACGGCATGTACAGTCTCAGTTCTTGTGGAAATGGATGTGACACCCGATTGTACATCTACGACTACTGCCAAATGGGCAACTTCGACGACACCAATGAAGGTTCCATTTATTACGACGACAACCAAGGAGGATGCGGTGAAGAGGCGCAGTTGACTGTGTTGCTTGAGGCTGACGTGACGTATTGGATCCGTTGGGCCTCTTTCGAGGGCCCATGCACAGAGTCTTGGTCGTGGACGTTTGAGTTTGTGGGGCCACCGACGGGATGCACCGACGAGTTGGCATGCAATTACAATCCCATGGCAGAGGTGGATGACGACTCATGCATTTATCCTGGAGATCCCGCCTGCAACGGGCCTGACCTCATCGTGGTGGAAGAGGCCATCATCAACAGCCTTCAAACCCAAATCATGCAGGTGAGCGAATCCGATTGCTACATCGACGAGGGATGTCTGAATGGGTATGGGGACCGGGAGTTGGTTCGTTTCACCACACACATCAAAAACATTGGCGACCTCGATTATTACATCGGCGTTCCCAACGATGAAGGAACCAACCAATTTGAGTGGGGGGAATGCCACGGTCATTGGCACCACAACGGCTATGCCAAATACGACCTGTTTGACATGGACGGCACGTTGATTCCCATCGGATTCAAGAATGGATTCTGCGTGATGGACTTGGAATGCAGTGACGGGGGGACGTACCAGTATGGTTGCGGGAACATGGGCATTTCTGCCGGATGCGGCGACATCTACAGTTCTGGGTTGAGTTGCCAGTGGATTGATGTCACGGAGGTGGAGGATGGAACGTACTACCTTGTGGTGCGGGCCAATTACGAGTTCATTCCCGACGCGCTCGGAAGGGAAGAGATGAGCTACGACAACAACCATGCAGCAGTGTGCATCAACCTCGATCGAACGTCCGGGACACTGGTGGTCGAGCACGTGGATGGCTGTGAGCCATTTTACGATTGCGAAGGGGTGTTGTTTGGCCCTGCAGCTGTGGATTGCAATGGCGATTGTGGAGGCACGGCGCTGGTCGGTGATTTGGACAACAACTCCGCTCAAGAATTTGCCGATGCAGTGGCCTATGTGGAGGGCATTCTCGGAGACGACTTGTCGCCGATGCCTTGCACTGACATCGACCAAGACGGTGAAATCACAGTCAGCGATGCTGCGCTGATGTCGGCTTGCCAGTGGTACAATGAAGCGCACAGTCACCCCGACAGCAGCGGGGTCCACGACAAGTGTGCCTTCCCCGTTCAAGAAATCACCAACATTTTTGACACGGTGCACTTCATGGTGGGTGACGTCAATTGGGGCATGGGGTATTTCGACGTTCACGCGTTGAACGCGCACAACCGCATCGTTGGCTACGAGCTCGATTTCTCAGGGGTGAGCATCAGCGATGCAGTGAGTTTGGCAGATCCCATCGGTTACGAGATCACCCCGTCATTTGAGCCGGGGGGCAACAAGGTCATTGGTTTGAGCTACGATGGTGCGTCATTTCACAAAAACCTCGAATGGGTGCCGCTTTTGAGGGTGTATTGGAGCGAGCATGATGGAGAGGTTTGTTTGGCCGAAGTCATCGACGTGGTCAATGAGAACTACGAGAACACGCTGCACACCTTGATCGATGGATGTGCGACCAGCCTCATCACCATGGAAGCAGCGCAGCCCGTCAAGGTCATTCCCAATCCGATGGGCGACATGAGCACGGTCCAGTTTCCGCTGGGCATTTGGACCATGGACGTTCTCGACATTCAGGGGCGCACCGTGATGTCCAAGCAAGTCTCAGGTCGTCGTGTGAATCTCCACCGCGCCGAACTCGGTCCCGGCAGCTATGTGCTCAGGTTGGTGAACGACCAAGCCACATCAGTTGTTCGTTTCGAAATTCGTTGATCTGTACACTGTGAATTCATTGCGTTCTCCCATGTTGCGTTTTTGGTCTTTGTTGTTGGCTCTTGTTACGCCTGCTGCCCTCTGGTCTCAGGTGGTCATCAATGAATTCTCTTGCAGTAACTACACTTTGGGCGTAGGTGGAAACAATGAAGATTTTGTGGAATTCTACAACCCCACTGGGGCGGATGTGGATTTGGGAGGATACTTTTTGTCGGACAACCTCAACAACTTGGACAAATTTGAGATCCCGGCAGGCACGACGGTTCCCGCTGGAGGACATCTCATTGTGATTTGTTCCGGAGAAGGGGAGCTGGTGACCAATTTGTATGTGGGCGGTTTCCTGAACACCAATTTCAAGATCAACCAATGTCAAGGGGAGTCCCTGGTGTTTGCGGACCCTGGCTTGAACGTGCTCGAGTCGTACACGTATGAATCGGACATTTCCACAACCCAGGCAGACCACAGCTGGGCGCGAAGTGCAGACGGTGCTGCAGATTGGGAGGTGTGCGTGGATCCTTCTCCGGGGGCGGCAAATGGCGCAGATCCGTTCGACATGTATACGGGGTACGCCCCGACACCTGTGTTTGACGTGGAGTCTGGTTATCACGCTGGGGCGCTTTCAATCAACCTGTCCGTGCCCGGCGGATATGACCTCCACTACACCCTCGACGGTTCGACCCCCACGGAAGCGAGCCCCTTGTACACCGGCCCCATCAACATCACGCAAACCACCGTGGTGAGGGCTGTGGCGTTTGACCCCGATGACGATGTGCCGCCAAGCCAAGCCCCGAGTTTCATTGCCACCAACACCTATTTCCTCGGTGCAGATGCACACACCATTCCCGTGGTCTCGGTGAGCGGAGATGACATCGGGGATGGAGAGTGGTTTGGCGATGAAGGTGCGCACATTGAATTCTTTCACGCAGATGGTACGTTTTGGGTGGAGTCCACGGGTGACAGCAACGAGCATGGAAACGACAGCAATGCCTATGGACAGCGAGGATTTGACATCATCACTCGCGACCAGATGGGCTACGACCACGCGCTCGAAGCCGAGCTCTTTCACCTCAAGGATCGCGATGCCTACCAGCGCTTGATTTTCAAGGCTGCAGCCAACGACAATTATCCTTTTGAGCCCGGAGCCCACATTCGCGATGCGTACGTCCACACCTTGAGCCATTTGGCGGAGTTGCACCTCGATGAGCGGACCAACGAGAGTTGCATCGTGTACCTCAATGGTCAGTATTGGGGCGTGTACGAGTACCGCGAAAAGGTGGACGATTTGGATTTCACAGAGGAGTACTACGACCAGCCGCGCCATTTTGTGGACTTCATCAAAACGTGGGGAGGCACCTGGGAGGAATACGGCACGGAGGACGACTGGGTGGATTTGGTCGCATTCTGCACGAGTCAGGACATGACGGATGCCGCGAACTACGACTACGTGAGCTCGCAGCTCAATCCTCTGTCGCTCATCGACTATTTCATTCTGAACAGCTACATCGTGTCCGCAGACTGGCTCGATTGGAACACGGCATGGTGGCGGGGGAGGCATCCAGATGGCGATGCCAAACGATGGAGGTACGCCTTGTGGGACATGGATGCAAGTTTTGGCCACTACATCAACTACACAGGTGTTCCCGACACTGGGCCTGGCGCCGATCCATGCAATCCTGACGATATGGGGAATGTGGGCGGACAAGGCCACATCCCGGTGTTGAATGCGTTGTTTGAGAATGAAACGTTCAACAACACCTACTTGAACCGTTGGGCGGATTTGGGCAACACTGCGTTCTCGTGCCAAAACATGCATGCCGTGCTCGACAGCATGGTGGCTGTCATTGAGCCTGAAATGGAGCGTCAATTTGGCCGATGGGGAGGCAACTTGGCAGGATGGCAATTCGAATTGCAGGAATTGCGCGACTTCATTGACGAGCGTTGTGAGGACGAAGTGGTGGGGGGCATTGAAGATTGCTATGACGTGACGTCCGTCAACTTGACCATCGACATCTTGGGCCTTGGAGAAGTGGAAATCAACACGGTGGATTACACGCCGGACATGGTCCCCGCCACAACATGGTATTTCGCTGACGTCCCCATCACGCTGGAAGCCGAAGAGGACTACGGCGTAGGTTTCCTCTATTGGGAAGTCGTCTCGGGTGACGTGTCGATTGCAGACTTGAGCAATCCGATCCTGCCGCTGACGTTGACAGGCGATGCCCACTTGATTGCGCACTTTGGCTTGCCTGTGCCGCCTGAAGAATTGACCTTCAATGTTGTGCCATCGGGCGCTGGAGATATTTTGTTCGATGGCACGGCCTTCTCGAGCTACCCAACCACCGAGCTGATAGAGGTGGGCAGTCACAACCTTCAAGCTGAACCCCTGCCATGGTGGGCATTCACGCACTGGACGCTGGATGGCAACGTGGTAACTCCCGATGAGACGAGCTCACTCGTGCAGTTGGACGTGTTCGAACCTGGCGTGGTGACCGCACATTTTGAGGCCATTCCTCACACCAACTTGACGGTGCTGGTGTCGCCCCCTGAGGCGGGGCAAGTCCGGGTTTGGGATTTGGCCTTGGTGGACGACGTTTGGAACACGGCATTTCAGCCAGTGGGCGTCACCACGTTCGATGCGTTGCCCGAGCAAGAGTGGCAGTTCAGCCATTGGGAGGTTTCCTACGCAGAGCCTCAGCCTACAAAGCGCTCCAACCCCATGTCTATGACTTTGGAAGACGTTCCTGTGGAGGTGGTCATCGCGCACTTTGAGCCCGTTCAATTCAACCTGTTCATTCCCAATGCGTTCACGCCTGACAACGATGGGCTGAATGACGGGTTCTTGCCGTTGGGCAGTGGGTATGTGGCCGAATCGTATTCATTCATGGTGTTCAACCGATGGGGCAATTTGGTCTTCAAATCGGACAACCCTGATGAAGCGTGGATCGGCCAAAACAACCAGCGCCAGGGCACGCATTATGTGCCAGCGGGGGTGTACAGCTATCGCGTGGAAGCCCAAGGGTTCCACGATTTGTCTCCTACGGTGCGCTTGGGCTCCGTGACTGTGATCCGTTGAGGACGGGGCTCATCGCCATGCTTGCGTCAGTGGTGCTGTACACCACGGCAAATCTTTGCGTCAAAGAGCTGTCGCACCTCGGAACGTTTCAGCTAGTGTTTTTGAGGTCCGCGGTGAGTCTCGTGTTGTGCATGGTTTTTCTCAAGCGCGCTGGCATCCCTTTGCTGGGCAACAACAAAAGATGGTTGGTGTTGCGTGGATTGATGGGGATGATTGGCCTTGCAGGATTTTTTCACACCGTGCGGCACATTCCACTCGCAAGTGCCACAGTCATTCAGTATTTCAGCCCAGTGTTCACTGTGTTGTTGGCCTTGGCGTTCATGAAGGAGCGTGTTCACAAATGGCAGTGGTTTTTCCTGGGCAGTGCGCTGGCTGGCATTGTGATGGTCAAGGGGTTTGACCCTCGGGTGTCTTGGGGCATGTGGGGACTGGGTTTGATGTCTGCATGTTTCGCTGCTGTGGCGTACCTGGCCACAATGAAGTGCAGGGATACTGACCATCCGGTGGGTGTGGTGATTTGGTTCCACTTGTTGGCGGTTCCCGTGATGGGCATGCTTTCTTGGGGCGAATGGACGGCCATGTCGGATGTTGATTGGGGATTGGCCGCGGCGATTGGTGTGTTGAGCATCGCGGCTCAGGTCCTGATGACAGTGGCCCTTCACAACGAAGATGCTGGCATGGTGATGCCCTTCAAATACCTCGGCGCTGTCCTCGCACTGGCCATTGGATGGTGGGGTTACGGAGAAGGCATGTCGACACTTAGCCTGCTGGGCATGGCACTTGTCGTTCTCAGCATTTCGGCCAACACGGTGCTCAAGGCGCGCCGCTCAACGGCGTCGTGACACGAGTCCCAATCCCATCCATACCGCTGCGAGCGACGTTGCGAGGGTGAACAGGGAGAGCGTCAACCCGTGCTGAACTCTAATGACATCGATGATGGAAGCTGTCAGGAACAGTGCTGCCAGTGCGTGGGACTCGGATTTGCGTTGGTGACCGAGGCGTCTCAGAAGGAGGAGTCCTAAAAACATCCCCACGCCGTTGGCGAGCAGCCTGGTGGCGTGCGCGATGGGAGGGAGTTGGTTGAGAAAGGCAGCGACCTGTTCAGGCGCGTTGAGGGTCGGCCGAATCACACCTGGCGCACAAACGTCTTGAAGGAGCTGTCCAAGCCCCCATCCGAACAAGGTTCCAAGCGCAAAGCCAAGTGCCACGCGACAAGAGGACAACAAAAACGACATCATTGGACGAATGGCAAGGGGACACTTGGAATGTGGTCGGGGAAGGCCTCTTGCAATTGCTTTGTGACTGGCCCTGGTCCTGAACGGCCGACCGGACCGATCACGCGGCCATCCACTTCAACAATGTGCGCCAATCCGCCCATAGTGCCTGTGGTGAATGCTTCCTCAGCCGTGTACAGTTCGGTCAACGAATAATCACCTTCTCTGACAGGGATGCCGAGGGAAGAGGCAAGGGTCAACGTGTATGCTCTTGTGATGCCTGGCAGACAGGCGTGCCCAAATGGCGTGCACAACACCCCGTCGCGAACGAGAAACACATTGGTCGCGTTGGTTTCGGCCAGGAATCCGCGATCGTCCAACATGATTGCATCGTCGGCCCCAGCGTGGTTGGCTTGGATTTTGGCGAGGATGTTGTTCAGGAGGTTGTTGTGGTGGATTTTGGAGTCCAAGTAGGAGGGGCCGTTTCGCCGAACCGAACTCGTGATGAGCTTGAGGTCGCCGTCTCCGTAAACAGCGCCCTTGTATTCGGGCAGCACAACCAGGGTGCAGCTGTGGACGTTGAGGCGAGGGTCCATGCCTGACGTCGACTTTTCGCCGCGTGTGAGGGTCAGTCGAATGTGCACCCCGTCGCTCATGCCATTGGCTTCGAGGGTGTCAAACACAGCCTTTCGCACGGATTCGATTTCAGGAATGCCGTCAAACATCAAAGCATGCGCACTGGCTTGAAGGCGGGCGAGATGCTCCTCGAGCTGATAAATCCGGCCATTCGAAACCCGCAAACCTTCCCAAACAGCGTCGCCTCCTTGGACTACACTGTCCAGCACACTGACCTTGGCTTCTTCGCGTTTGACTAAGCCATTCACCCAGCACCAGGTTCCAGCATTTCTCGGATCGGGTTGGTTGAATTTGGCCATGGTTCAGGTCTTCAGTGCGTGTTGTTCCAAGGCAAGGTAATGTTCCAGGCATTGGTCTCTCAGTTCGCTCAAATGCGGAGGCGTGTTGCCGTGTTGCAAGGTTCGAGCCTCCCAGCCTGTGCTGTTGTGAACGCCTTCGTACCAGTATTTGGCCCAAACGCCGTCTTCCAGGATCCCGCCTTTTTGCCACGTGAGCATTTCCGTTTGCCAGGGCAAATCAAGTGCGTCGCACAAGGCACGCAGTGTGCCGGTCGGATTGGCGAACAACGATTCCGCGGTGATGACTGCAGCGCGTGCCCCGGTGAGTTTCAGGATGCGATGCTGGTGGACGTATCCCAAGTCGAGCAAAGTGGGGTGGTCGATGTGTGCACGGTAGGAAGGCAGGACCCCATCGGGGTGCCGGGTCAGAATCACGTGCCTGTGTTTTGGTCCGTCCAAGTCTTCCCAATCCATTCCTTCGAGGTGATTGGCCATGTGTTTCAAGAACAGCACCTCGTCGGACGGCGCGGGAACGAGCGTGGCGAGGGCATCTGGTTTTGAGGACGACATCGCGCTCAAAACCTCGTCTCGAGAGGGGCGGGCCACGCCTGTGTGCTTCAGGAAGTGCGCAAACAACGGTTCGTCCAGGACCCTGGTGTCGGGGCGCTGCGCGAAACTGTACATCAGGGCGGTGCTGCCATTTCTGGGGCCTGCCCAAAGCGCGATGGTCCTGGCCATGCGTTACGCGACTCGGTTCTTCAGGCGAAGCACAAGCTCCGCGGCCAACCATCCCGCGGGGACATACAGCGCGACGTCGAGCAACATCAGCCAGGTCGGCTGGCCAGGCAGCATCATGGCGTTCAGCACACCTCCGACCAACCCAAATCCACCCAAGATGATTCCCGGCCGACGGGTCCTCGATGCGGCAATGAGCATGGCAAGGGCGGCGGCCAGGAACGTTCCGCCAATGTGGGCGACCGTCGCCGACAGCAACTCGAGCACGCTCGGGCTTTGCATGAATGTCTCCCACGCCGCGGGATCCTGATCTGGCCCCACCGTGGGAGCCTCAGACACGCCCATTTGGCCGAATATCGCGTGCCCGAGCGTCACCAAAAAGGGGAAGGACACGGCGCCCACAACCACGCCGAAGATGTCTCGCTTGACATGGACTGTGCGTCGTTTGGTGGGGGTGACAAATTCAGACATGATTTCAGGGTCAGGGGAGGGTCACATGTTTCTGCGGTAGGCTCCGCCGACGTCAAACATGGCTTCGGTCAATTGTCCGAGCGAACACCATTTGCACGCTTCCATGAGCACGTCGAAAATGTTTTCGCCGGTTACGGCGGCGTCTTGCACATGTTTCAGTGCCTCTTTGGCTTTGTCTGCAGACATGCCATGAAGCGCTCCAAGGTTGTCCAGTTGTTGCTGCTTTTCCGCCTGCGTGGCCCGAATCACTTCGCCAGGTACCAATGTGGGAGAGCCCTCCTTGCTGAGGAAGGTGTTGACGCCGACGATGGGGTATTCGCCCGTGTGCTTCAGCATCTCGTAGTGGAGGCTCTCTTCTTGGATGCGCGACCGTTGGTACATGGTTTCCATTGCACCGAGGACCCCACCGCGCTCGGTGATGCGGTCAAATTCACTCAGCACTGCTTCTTCAACGAGGTCGGTGAGTTGTTCGATGATGAATGAGCCTTGCAAAGGATTCTCATTCTTCGCCAGTCCGAGTTCTTTGTTGATGATGAGTTGAATGGCCATCGCGCGACGGACACTCGCTTCAGTTGGCGTGGTGATGGCTTCGTCGTATGCGTTGGTGTGCAGGGAGTTGCAGTTGTCGTAAATGGCATAGAGGGCCTGCAACGTGGTGCGGATGTCGTTGAAGTCGATTTCCTGCGCGTGGAGCGATCGGCCCGACGTTTGGATGTGGTACTTCAACATCTGCGCCCTTGAAGAGGCGCCGTACTTCTCCCGCATGGCTTTGGCCCAAATCCGTCTGGCCACCCGGCCAATCACGGCGTATTCCGGATCAATGCCGTTGGAGAAGAAGAAGCTCAGGTTGGGCCCAAACTTGTCGATGTCCATCCCACGGCTCAAGTAGTATTCGACGTAGGTGAAGCCGTTGGCAAGTGTGAAGGCCAATTGCGTGATTGGATTCGCACCGGCCTCTGCGATGTGGTACCCGCTGATCGACACGGAGTAGAAGTTCCGGACGTTGTGACGGATGAAGTGGTCTTGCACGTCGCCCATGAGGCGCAGGGCAAACTCGGTGGAGAAGATGCACGTGTTTTGGGCTTGGTCTTCCTTCAAGATGTCGGCTTGGACGGTGCCTCGAACGCTGCTGAGCGCTTCGGCTTTCAACGATGCGTAGGTCTTAGGATCAAGCACCTCGTCGCCAGTGCATCCCAGCAACATCAAACCGAGGCCGTCGTTGCCTTCGGGAAGTTCACCATTGTAGGTGGGGCGAGGGAGTCCGCGGTCGTCCCATTTGGCCTTCAAGACGTTTTCCACCTTGTCCTCGAGGCCTTGTTTGCGGATGTGCTTTTCACAGCGTTGGTCGATGGCGGCATTCAGGAAGAATCCCAACATGACTGGAGCGGGACCATTGATGGTCATGGAGACGCTGGTGTTGGCGGCACAGAGGTCGAAGCCGCTGTACAATTTTTTCGCGTCATCCAGGCAGCAAATGCTCACGCCCGAGTTGCCCACTTTGCCGTAGATGTCTGGACGCAAATCTGGGTCCCGTCCATAGAGGGTCACCGAGTCGAATGCGGTGGACAGGCGCTTGGCGGGCATGCCCAAGGAGACGTAGTGAAAGCGTTTGTTGGTTCGCTCAGGTCCGCCTTCTCCGGCAAACATCCGGGTTGGATCTTCTCCTTCTCGCTTGAAGGGGTAGATGCCGGCAGTGAAAGGATAGGAACCAGGCAGGTTTTCTTGCAGATGCCATTTGGCCAAATCCTGCCACCCCTTCATGGATGGCAATGCAACCTTGGGAATGTCCTGGTGGGAGAGGGATTTGCTCGTTGTGGGAATGCGGATTTCCTTGCCTCGGACTTGGAAGATGTATTCTTCAGCAGCATAGCGCTCTTGCATGGCCGGCCACGCTTGAAGCCAGTCTTGCAAGCGGGCGTCGAGGTCGAGCTTGAGTTGCGCCCCGGCTTGTTCGAGTGCTGTGGCCGCATCGCCATCGACTTCGTGAGATGCAGACTCAATGGCTTGAAGTCGACCTGCGAGGTCCGCTTGTTTTTCAGCCCAACGGTCGTAGGCCCGGTTGCTCTCCGCGATTTCACTCAAATAACGCGTTCGAGCAGGGGGGATGATGAACACTTTCTCGCTGGTGCCCTGTTCCGCGGCGAACGTCGAATGCAACGCGGCTCCGGTCTTTTCCGCCAGCGTGTTCATCATGCGGCGGTAGAGTTCGTTGGTGCCAGGATCGTTGAATTGGGAAGCAATGGTCCCCACCACAGGCAGGTCTTCGTCGTTGGCCTCCCACAAATCGTGGTTTCGCTTGAATTGCTTCCGCACATCTCTCAGAGCGTCCTGTGCTCCGCGTTTGTCAAATTTGTTGATGGCAACGACATCTGCAAAGTCGAGCATGTCAATTTTCTCGAGCTGCGTGGCCGCGCCGAACTCAGGGGTCATGACGTAGAGCGACACGTCGCTGTGGTCCATGATCTCGGTGTCACTTTGGCCAATGCCACTCGTTTCAAGCACCACCAAATCGAAGGCGGCTGCTTTCAAGATGTCCACGGCTTCCTGCACGTGCCGAGACAGCGCGAGGTTGGATTGCCTCGTCGCCAAAGACCGCATGTAAACCCGGTCCGAATGGATGGCGTTCATGCGGATGCGGTCGCCAAGCAGAGCGCCTCCCGTTTTTCGCTTGGACGGGTCAACGCTGATCAGTGCAATGCGTTTGTCGGGGAAGTCCAACAGAAAGCGCCGGACCAATTCGTCGACCATGGAAGATTTTCCTGCCCCACCTGTACCAGTGATGCCCAGCACGGGGACGTTGGTCAGGGTCGCCTTGATTGGCGCAAAGGCTTCTCCAAACGACTCAGGGTTGTTTTCTGCCGCAGTGATGCACCTCGCCAAGTCACAGATATTTCGATCGCCGAGCCGATCCATGGCACCGTCGAGGTCATCCAGCGTCGGCACGGTGTTGAAGTCGGCCTTCTCTATGAGGTCGTTGATCATGCCCTGCAGGCCCATGGCCCGCCCATCGTCCGGGTGATAAATCCGTGCGATGCCGTACGCATGAAGCTCGTCGATTTCCTCCGGCAAAATGGTTCCGCCGCCGCCCCCAAAGATTTTGATGTGACCCGCCCCCCGCTCGTCCAACAAGTCCTTCATGTACTTGAAATACTCCATGTGACCGCCCTGGTAGGAGGTCATTGCAATGGCTTGGGCGTCTTCCTGAATGGCCGTGGTCACCACCTCGTCCACACTCCGATCGTGCCCAAGGTGAATGACTTCGCATCCGGTGCGTTGCATGATACGTCGCATGATGTTGATGGCAGCGTCATGGCCATCAAACAGGCTGGCGGCCGTGACAATGCGAACCTTGTGCTTGGGCTTGTAGGGAGGGGCTTGTTCCATGTCGTTGCGTGGGTCTCTGCGAAATTAGGCCAAACCCAGTGCCGCCCTTTCCCTCAACAACGATCCTCTCGAGGAACGCCGCTGACGTCTCCTTCCCAAGGCCATTCATCCAAAATGACATGCCAGGGCTCGGGCACAGCCGCTTGCAATTCCAGATCTGCCTGGCCATTGGGGTGGCGCAAGGTCAATTGGCCCGCGTGCAAGAGCAAGATATCTGAACCGCTGTGGCTCGCCACGAAGCGGTTGTGCTTCTTGTCTCCATACCGAGAGTCTCCCACGATGGGGTGGCGCAAATGCCGGAAATGAAGTCGGATTTGGTGGAACCGGCCCGTTTCAGGTCGACACTCCACGAGGCTGTATCGTGCAGTCTGATAGGGCCCCACAGGATGCGGCAGCTCTACCCTTGCAAGGGTGCGGTACTGCGTCCGCGCTTCTTTTGGTGTTGGGTTGTGAGCGGTGGGCAGCGGCTTTTCAACCACACCTTGGTCCTCCGTCCACCCTCGGACCACGGCCCAGTACACCTTGGTGGTACGCCGATGAACGAATTCGAGCTTCAGGGCATTCAGGGCATCGCCAGGACGGGCAAAGAGCACAATCCCGCTTGTGGGTTTGTCCAAACGATGCACCGGCTGCAACCAAGTCTCCCGCGGTCTTGTTTTGTTCACAAGGTCGCGCAGGTTGTGGGGTTCGTGAAAATCGATGTCCGTCCGGTGCACCAACAATCGATTGGGTTTGGAAGCCGCCAAAACGCCGTCATCTTTGAAGATGACCCCAAAAAGAGGTTCTGCACTGAGAGGCGTGGAAGACACGAGGTTTGGGTTGGTCGAAGGGGGCTTCAAATCCGCTAATTTGCAACTCAAAATTAACCCTCTCTTCCCTGAGGTAGAATCCTGAAGTCGTTTCTTCATGAAGAACAATTCCTTGCGGTTTTCATCGATCCTGAATGTCTTGGCTGTGTTTTCGCTGTTTGCCTTTGGACAAACAGCTGCGGCGCAGGTCACGAACATTGAGGTTGTGGTCGACACCGCATTCTACGGCCCCAACACGCCAACCCCTGAGGACACGTTTGATCCAGATGGCATCCTCGACGGATACGTGAGCTACTTGGTCTACGTCAACATGACCAACCCCACAGACGTCCTGAGCGCGGTGTTCGCAGACACATTCGCGCTGCCTGAGGGCGGGGCGCTGGGCATCGATGCCGAGTGTGAATGTTGGAACCCCATCGCCGAATCCATGGTGCTGGATGGCACCAACAGCAGTTTCCTTTGGACCATTGAACCCCTTTGGGAGTACGACACCTTTTGGACGATTGGCAAGCTGAGCTCGGACATGCCTGGTGACAACCCTTCATGGTTGTCCAACCCAAGTGTTTTTGGCGATGCCATTTGCGGCACGGAAGTGACCAACGGATCGGCCTATGTTCTCGGTGCGCCAGTCAATGCGGTTGCGGGAGATGACCTCAGGGTCTTGGTGGCGCGCGTCACCACATGCGGCGACTGGTCTCTCAATTTGAATGTGCAAGTGTTCATCGAAGGGGACCCCGACAACGAGGAGCAATACTTCCTGAATACGGACGGGACTGGGCCGATTCAAGTGACCGACCCATGTCAGAATTATGCAGAGGTGGAGGCCCAAGTTGCCGGTGCTCAATTGGCCTGCGCGGGACTGACAACCGACGTCACGGTCGAATTTTTGGGCCTGGATGAAGCGGCCGAAGGAACCATGTATCAATTGGTGACGTCTATGGATGGGTTCATGGAAGACAACCAGGTCCTCAGCGAAACCCCAGTCAATGCCTTCCCAGGTTTGTCTGAAGGAGAATATCGGGTCTATGTGACCAACGACTACGGATGCATGGACACCACGGCGTTCACCATCGAGGCGTTGTCTCCGATCGCGGCAACGTTCAGTCAGCCGACAAACAACGAGTGCTTTGGACAAGAGCTCGCAGGCATCAGTCTGGATTTGACGTCCCTTTCTGGGGGGACAGGGGAACTCACCGTCACAGGCACAAGGCCTGATGGCACGGAGCTCGTCGCACAAGATTTGACAGACAGCCTGTATTGGGGTGGATTGATCTGCGATGATGGAAATGGGGCACACACATTCAACATCAGCGATGAAAACGGATGCGTCTACGACACCATCGTCAATGTGAATTGTCCGGAATCTTTTGAGGTGAATTTCTTCTCAACCGATGTGGTCTGTGCGGGAGACGCGGATGGCACAATTTCGGTCGATGCAGTCGGGGGGTCTGGTCAGTTGTTTTTGACCAACCAATTTGAGACGGTGCCTGTGGAAGAGCCCTTGACGGGGTTGGGAGTGGCGACCTACGTGATCCAAGTTGTGGACTCCTTTGGGTGCACTTTCCCTCTGGGGCCAGGAGAGCTCATTGAGATTTCAGAACCGTCAGCTCTGGGGGCCAATGTCGGAGAAGTGACCAATCCTTCTTGTGGCAACGATTGCGATGGGGAAGTGGCCCTGGAATCGTTTGGCGGCACCGGCAGTCTTGAGGTTGTTTATTTCAATGAAACGACTTCACAGTTGTTCCCCGACTCGACAGGTTTGTGTGCTGGAGACTATGAGGTGACCATCACGGACGAAGCGGGGTGTGTACTTACTGCAGCATTCGAGATCGACGCGCCAGCACCCTTGGACTTTTTGATTTCGACCACCAACGCGACTTGCACGGGGATGAGCGATGGTTCGGCCAATATCTTCCCGATTGGAGGCACAGTGTCGGACCAAGAATACGAAGTGGCCTATCTAGACACTGCGGGCAATCCAGTGAACCTGAACAACCTGAGTGAGATGGTCTACACCGCCGTGATGACGGACCAAGTGGGCTGCACCTACGTGGAGACATTTGAAATTGGTGTGGATGAAGTCACGGACATGGAGTTGACCACGCTCACATCTCCTGTAACGTGTTGGAACGCAGCCGACGGCACCGCCACGGTGAGTGTTAGTGGAGGGGAGGCTCCATTCACGTTTGCTTGGAGCGACCCGTATGATCAAACGTCCTCCACGGCCAACGGGTTGACTGAAGACACCTACACGGTTGTGGTGACCGATGCAAAAGGCTGCCGTAGAACGGCTTCTCAAGAGGTCGAAGCGATTGAGGGATGTTTGTTCATTGCCGATGCATTGACGCCCAACAACGACGGATTCAACGACGACTGGGTTGTGGGTGGCTTGGAAGACTTTCCTTCGTCAACGCTGATGGTGTTCAACCGTTGGGGACAAAAGCTTTTTGAGACCACTGGTGGTCAAGTCAGATGGGACGGGAGATTCAACGGTGCGAGACTTCCCGTGGCGGATTACTACTATGCGATTGAATTGTTCCCCGGCGCCTTGCCCATTCGCGGAACGGTAACCTTGAAGTACTGATGAAGGCCATGAAACACATCCTCTTGTTGGCGGCCACCTTTGGTGTCGTGGCCTCGTCTGCCTGCGCCCAACAACAGCTCAGGCGCTCCCAATTTGTCACCAACACCTACCTCGCGAATCCCGCGGTGGCAGGAACCGAGTCGGGTACCACGTTGTTCTCGACCTATCGCCAGCAGTGGGCTGGCTTTGCCGGCGGGCCAACAACTATGTTGTTGAGCGGACACCGTGCTTTGCCCAATGGCCTCGGCGCTGGATTTGTGCTTTACAACGACGACATGGGGGGAGCAATTCGTCAGTCTGGAATGGAATTGACAGGCGCGTACAGCGTGTTGCTCAACAACCAAGACGCGGTGTCGTTTGGGTTGAGCATGAAGGGGAATCAATTTGTGTTCGACGGCACAGACTTGGAAGTGTACCAGCCCGGAGATGAAGCCCTGCCTCAAACCCGCGAGTCCACCTTTGGGTTGGACTTCAACGCAGGGGTCATGGTGTACGGGCAGGATTACTACTTCGGAATGGCCGTGTTCAATTTGATTCAAGATCGTCTCAACCTTTCGGGTGACGAAAACTTGAATCGCATGGTCAGGCACTACCACTTCATGGGGTCTTACCTGTATGATTTGGACAACTTGTGGGCCGTGCAGTCAAGCGTTCTGCTTCGCATGACCAACGCCACAGCTCCTCAATTGGATTTGAATCTCCGTGGCATTTTGAACGGAACGTACTGGTTGGGCATGGGCTTCAGACCTCAGGATGCGTTCGTACTCAGCCTAGGGATGAATTACCGGGAATTCACCTTTGCATACAATTACGACATCAGCACCGGGAACAACCTTCTTGGAGCCCATTCACATGAATTGTCAGTTGGCTACCTCATCCCCACGCGCTCTGGGTTCCGGAGTCGTCCCAGCAGTGGCGGACGCGTTCGAGGCAATGGTCGCATCTTGAAATAGGTTGACCTGACTTATCTTGGTCCGACACGACCACAAACATTCTCGACATGAACAAACTTTTGACCCTCGGCCTGACCTTGTGCACGGTGGCTTCAGCCTCTGCACAAGTCGTCCGCATTGACGTTGATTACATCGACAACATGGGCAAAGTTCCAGGTGACACGTATCGCGTTTATGCAGTGA
Source organism: Flavobacteriales bacterium (assembly GCA_028141885.1). The sequence goes on from JAOIQU010000007.1 coordinate 19,766, forward strand.
TGCAAAACGAAGGTGACATCTTGGACGCTGTCTATGGAGAAGCATCAGCGCCGTTGAAGGTGACGTCTACAGCAGCGTTCTATCGCCACCCCAAAGGTGGTCCGCTCTCTGCCAGCATCCAGCGTTATGATGCCATTCAGGACGAAACCCTGCTGTACGATTCATGGGTGACCATCGGTGCCGAGGACAATTACATGAATTCAGTGTCCGGCTTCATCATGGAGGATGCCTTGGTGGTGTTTGATGAAGGGGGGACGTTGGAAACGAACGATGGTGCGTGGTTTGTGACTCCAGACAAACGTCAGGCGGCAGCAGGTCCCTCGAAGCGCATTTTGTTGATGCAGCTGACGACGGCTGGAGAGGTCAATGGGCTCATCAACTTGCATGGCCGCACGAGGCAAGTCACCGACAGCGAAGGCAATGTGATCGAACCACACAACGAAATCAAGAGCGAGGGTTTGACCTTCGTTTGCAAGCGTCCTCGCTGATTGCTTGCACTTCAAATCAAAAAAGGCCTCTTAAATTGGAGGCCTTTTTTGATGCGCTTTGGCGAAGTCGACTCGAGCCGTGGACAGTTATGGATTTTCTTTGTTCAGCAACGTTTCAACACTGTCTCTCGGCACAAAATCCAAGGCCACGCTGTTGATGCAATACCGCAATCCAGTCGGTGGCGGTCCATCTTCGAAGACGTGACCAAGGTGGCCTCCGCAGGCGTTGCAAACGACCTCCATCCTTCGCATGCCATGACTCAAGTCCACCCGCTCATCGATGCCATTGGCGCCTGCGGGTTGGTAGAAGCTGGGCCAGCCACTGCTGCTCTTGAATTTGGCCCCTGAATCGAAGAGTTGCGCGCCGCATCCCATGCACACGTAAACGCCGTCTTCTTCGTGGAGCCAAAACTCACCTGAAAAGCGAGGTTCGGTTCCCTGTTCACGCAAAACGCGGTAGGCATCTGGACTCAGAATACCACACCAACTGGATGATTTCAGGCTGTCGGGTTGGAGGGGTGTGGCATGGTCCGAATTTGTGGATTGGGCTTGACAACCGCTTAAGGACGCCAAGACAAGCCATCCCAAAGCCATTGCGGCGGTGAAGGTTCTCATGGGTGCTGAAGTTTGGGTGCGAGGTGTTTTCCCGTGATGGAGTGCACATGTTGTGCCAAACTTTCAGGGGTTCCCTGATGGACGAGGTTTCCGCCGTGCTTGCCTCCTCCAGGTCCCAAATCGAGGATGAAGTCCGCGCATTTCAAGATGTCGAGGTGGTGTTCAATGACCACAACAGAGTGTCCCTGTTTGAGCAAGGCGTCAAATGAATCGAGGAGCTTGGCCACGTCATGCACGTGAAGCCCTGTCGTGGGTTCGTCAAACACAAACAAGGTGTGACCTTGACGATCGCCACGGGAGAGAAACGCAGCCAGTTTGATGCGTTGGGCCTCACCGCCGCTGAGGGTGTTCGAACCTTGCCCCAATGCCACATACCCCAAGCCCACGTCTTGCAGCGGTTGCAGCTTGGCCAAAAGCCTCCGAATGGTCGCTGGCGGTTTGGTGTCGGCAGGGGGGGCGAAAAAGAGCAGGGCATCGTCGACGGTCATGCTCAGGATCTCGTGGACGTTTTTGCCTTGGTACGTGACCTCAAGGACGTGGTCTTGGAATCGCTTGCCCCCACAGTCTTCACAGACCAATTTCAAATCGGCCATGAACTGCATGCCCACTGTGACATGCCCTTCGCCTTCACATGTCTCGCAACGTCCTCCTGAGATGTTGAAGCTGAAATGGGAGGGTTTCAGGCCACGGGCTTTGGCATGTGAGGTGTCCGCAAGGAGAGACCGAATTTCATCGAAGGCCTTGACGTACGTGACAGGATTGGAACGGGAGCTTTTGCCAATGGGGTTTTGGTCCACGAATTCCAAATGCTCCAATGTGCGCAAGTCGCCTTCAATGGCCTTGCATCCCTTGGGAATTCCGCCAAATCCGTCCAGCTCCGCTTGAATGGCAGGCACCAGCAATTGCGTGATCAAGGTGCTTTTTCCAGAGCCGCTCACACCGCTCACAGCCACCAAACTCCGCAACGGAATGGTGGCGTCGAAGCCTTGCAGGTTGTTTGCCCGAACTTCTCGCAACGTCACCGCATCGCCGACCGGTCGCCGTGATGTTGGCACAGGAATGGACTGGAACCCATTGCGGTATGCCGCGGTCAATGATGGGTGGTCCCGATTCAACGAAGACAGCCCGTTCTGGGGACCGCTGAACACCACTTCTCCACCAAAAGATCCTGCGTGAGGCCCCATGTCCACCACATGGTCGGCCGCTGACACAATGTCTTCATCGTGTTCCACCACCACCACGGTGTTTCCCTGGTTTCGAAGGCGCTCAAGCACGCCAATGAGTCGCGCCGTGTCCTCAGGATGCAAGCCAATGCTGGGTTCGTCCAGCACATAGGTGCTCCCAACCAGGGCACTCCCAACGCACGAACTCAACGCAATGCGCTGAGCCTCTCCGCCGCTCAGGGTCGGACTGCTTCTCATCAGGGTCAAATACCCTAGCCCCAAGTCCTTCAGACATTGCAACCGCGTTTCAATTTCCCAAAGCAACCGCTCGGCTATCTCGGCTTGTTGCGCCGACAAGGCCCATCGTTGCATCGTTTCGAGGGCCTCTTCGATGGACATCGACAACAGTTCGGGGAGCGTGGTTTGTCCGATGAAAACGTTGTGTGTGTCTTTGCTTAAGCGCGTACCATTGCAGGTGCCGCAGAGCGTTCTGCCCCGGTAGCGGCTGATCATGACACGGTTTTGGATTTTGTAGCTCTTCGCTTCAAGGGTGGCGAAGAAGGCGTGGATGCCCTTGAAATGTGCGCACCCGTGCCAAACCAAATCCCGCTCCTCTTTGGACAATGCGTGCCAAGGCGTATGCACGGGGAGGCCAGCATCTCCGGCCCCCATCACCATGCGTTCTCGCCAACGTCCAGTGCGTTCTCCGCGCCATGGGGCCACCGCGCCGTCGTACAGGCTTTTGGTGGGGTCGGGGATGACCTTGTCAGGGTCGATGCCCAAAACATGGCCATATCCTTCACACGTGCTGCACGCCCCCACGGGGCTGTTGAAGTTGAACATGTCTGGAGAAGGCTCCGGGAACACCCGGCCGTCGCGTTCAAAACGGTCGTTGAATTCGAGGCAGGTTGCAGAGTCTTGGTCCGCCGACTGCCACAATTGACAACGGCCACCACCTTCGAAAAACGCCGTCTCGACGCTGTCGGCCACCCGACCTGGATCTTCCTGGGCAGAGGAGGGCGAGAAGCGATCGACAACGAGCCCAAGTACGTCTGCCGCCTTCACCTCTTCGAGTCTCACGGCACCCTGGTCCGTCCAAACACGAGAGTATCCCTGTTGCTGCAACACCCTCAATTGGTCTTCGGCACTGCGGTCCGACCTCGGCTGAATGGGGGCCACAAGAATCGTTCGGGGCGATTCCGACTTCACAATGGCATCCACAACGTCTGACACGGAGTCTTTTTTGACCACGTCTCCCGACTCAGGAGAGCGGGTTTCTCCAATGCGCGCGAACAACATCCTGAGGTGGTCCATCACCTCGGTTCGCGTGGCTACGGTGCTTCGCGGTCCTCCTGAGGCGCTGCGTTGTTCGATGGCCACGGCAGGAGAGAGCCCGTCAATGCGATCCACATCAGGCTTTTCCAGTCGGCCCAAGAATTGACGGGCGTAGCTGCTCAAACTCTCCACGTACCTCCGTTGACCTTCCGCGTAGAGTGTGTCAAACGCGAGGCTGCTTTTTCCAGAACCACTGAGCCCAGTCACCACCGTGAGTTTTTCCTTGGGAATGCTCACGTTGACGTTTTTCAAATTGTGGACGCGTGCGCCGTGGATGTCAATCTTCATTGCAGTTTTTAACACGGTGAAGGTACCAGAGGTTTGCACGCCTCGGTTAAAAGAAGTACTTTAGGTATAGTTCGGAAAGATTCCATCTCAAACGCATTGCCATTCGACACATTCGACTCTAGTTCCATTTCATGAAGCCTCATCACGGAATCGTCCCTTGAGAAGGCGTGAATCTAAAAGAGTTGTGTCATGCATGCATACCATACCGACAGCGAGCTCATCTGTGCCTACAGGAAAGGCAATGAGCGGGCCTTTGAAACATTGTTGAATCGTTACCAGCAGGGGGTCTTTTTGAAGATCAACTTCGTGGTGCGCAACGAAGAAATTGCCAACGATTTGTTTCAAGACGTCTGGATCAAGGTGGTCCAAATCTTGAAATCAGGTCGTTACGTAGAGGAAGGGAAGTTTGGGCCGTGGATCATGCGCATCGCGCACAACGCAGCAATCGATCATTTCCGACGGAATCGGAAGCGCAAAATGGTGCGCTCCACAGACGAGTTTGACATCTTCGACACCTTGTCCAACGATGCGCCGAGTGTGGAAGACCGTTTGGTCGAGGATGAGATTTTGCATGAGCTGAGGCAACTGGTTCCTTCGTTGCCGGAGGAGCAGCAACTGGTGGTCCAGATGCGTTTGGAACGCAACCTGAGTTTCAAGGAAATCGCAGAGGAAACCGAGGTCAGCATCAACACGGCTTTGGGCCGCATGCGTTATGCGCTGATCAACCTTCGTCGAATGGTGGAAGACCAAAACCTCGTGCTGACTCCGAGGTAACCGGTGAAGGAAATGGACGATTCGAAGGGTGCACACAATAAGGTGCACCCTTCGTCGTTTCAGGAGGGAACTTCAATCCCACTCCATGATTTCATTCTTCTCTGACGCCCCCTTTTCATCCAATGCCTCAACCCCTCAGCAGGGCACATCCTGCGGACTGGAAGGCACGGCACCCAAGCCTTCAAGCATTCAGGCCATTCTGGCGTTTTCGGCAGCCACATCGGTGACCACGACGTCATTGGGCGTGGTTGTGATGGTCAACAATTGAGCCTCACAAGGCCTCAACCCAGTTGTGGTTGTTGAGCAATTCCTCCCGCAGTCGGGCATCCAATGTGGACGAAGGCGCCACAGGATGAAGTCCTTCTGAGAGGTTTCTCAACACGCCTTGTTTTTCATGGGTGTTGAGTTGGCCAGCCACATCGTCGGCCTCCACAAATCCGTAGCCGCGGACGTGTCCCTCTCGGACGGCAATGATGCCTCGTTCATCGGGCGTCCTGCCGGCCTCCACAAACCAGCCGGAAGCGACGTTTCGCCACGATTCAATGGCCTTCTTGAAATGAACCTCATGGGTCTCCACGTCGACGGGATCGTTTTCAGTCCAAGCCCCGAGGCCGAGCAGTTCAGGAATGAGTTGGTGTTCTCTTGCTTGGGCATGAAGCCAAGCGCGTGCCGTGGCCTCTGAATGGAAGGTGCGGACCGCGTCTCTTGAACTCGCTTGCGTGCGGATGGCCAACCGACTTCGGCCTTGGCGATCCGTGTAGTGAACCACCGTTCTGTAGGATTTGGGTTGCTTCTGGGCGCGGTTCAGTGGGGGCCAGTGCGCGCGGATGCGGACGTCCTCCATCACTGCAGCCATCCATTCACTTCCTGACAATTCGTGTTTGAGGCTGTGCATGTCGCGCAGCAGGGTTTGACGTTTCCGTGACGCCGTGGTTCCCGAGAAGTGACTTCGTACCCGCTGCTGAAGTTTGATGCTCATGCCGATGTACAGTGGCTTTCCTTTCCCGTCCAGGAACCAATACACGCCGGGTTCGTCAGGCAGAACGTCAAATTCAGAGGCCTTGACGTGTTGAGGCATCCAATGTTCTCGGGTGCCGCGTTTCAACGCTTCTGCAATGGCCGTTTGGCCCCGGTCCGAGTCGTAAATCTGGTGAAACAGCTCAGCCGTAGCCTCGGCATCTCCCATCGCGCGATGTCGATCTACGTGGGTGATTCCACGGGCGTCACAAAGCGCCCCCAGTCCATACCTCGGCATTCCAGGAAAAGCTTTGCGCGCGAGACGGACGGTGCAGAGTTTGGGTCGTTGCCAAGAATGGCCAATCGCTTCAAAATGACCACGGATGAACGCATAGTCAAACCCCACGTTGTGGGCCACGAAGACACAATCGCCGAGCAGGTTGGCGACGTCCTCGGCGAGGTCTTCGAATCCAGGGGCATCCTCCACCATGTCGTCAGAGATTCCTGTCAGGGCGGTGATTCTCGACGGAATCGGTTCAAACGGGTTGACGAATGATGTCCATCGCTCCAAGATTTGAGTTCCATCCGTAACGACAATGCCGATTTCCGTGATGCCGCGAGATTTGTTTGAACCTCCGGTGGTTTCGATGTCGACGATGGCAAACTTCACAATGCGAAGATGGTGGCACAGTCCTCAATCAATGTACGTCCTGGGTATGTTTGTCACATGAAGGGTTTACGGGATGTTTTGGGATGTGCCGTTGTGGCATTTGGCCTGCTGGCGTTGGGATGCGGTTCGCCCGCTCCGCCCAAAAGCGCGTCGCCAGCGCAAAAAGCACATCCAGCCTCGTCGGCAGACGACGTTGAAGTTGACGATCGCATCCGACGTCTTGTCGCCTCAGAATTCCCCACGCTGGATGACAAGAATGCGGCTTCTTTTTTGGCCGAGTGGGGACGTGGACAAACGGAAAACGTCGTGGCCCTAGACACCAAACACGGTCGCATCGTCGTGGAGTTGTTCGACGATGTGCCTGTGCACCGCGCCAACTTTCTGTACAAGGTGTACAGGAGGTACTTCGATCCGTCGGAGTTCACCAGGGTGGTCCCGGACTTCGTGGTGCAAGGTGGCAACAGCGAGGAGGAGCGCCCTCAACAATTGAGGTTTTTGATTGGCCAGCACACGCTGCCGGCCGAATTCAAGAATCACAACATTCACTCCCGTGGGGCCTTGGCGATGTCTCGGAGTTACAGCGACAATCCCGAGAAACGATCGTCGGGATATGATTTCTACATCGTGACGGGCCGAAAGATTGGCGCCCAAGAACTCGGCCGCATCCAGAAGGAAAAAGGGCGCAGTTACACCCGAGATCAAGCGGAGATCTATGCCCGGCAGGGTGGGGCACCCCATCTGGACGGGGAGCACACGGTGTTCGGCCGAGTGGTGGAAGGCATGGATGTCGTGGACCGATTGGCGGCAACGCCCCGGGATGGCAGCGATTGGCCGGTGGAGCGACTGGAAGTTCGGATGAACTTGCTCAGCGAGGCTCCTTCGACCGTGGCGCCATTGTGATTGGATTTCCTCAAGAGGCTCGCTGATCCCGAAAATGTCGGGTCAACGCCCTGAGCGTGGCTTGTTTTTGGGCAAAGTCGCCTTTCAATTCACGTCGGAGGGCTTGCAATTCATCGAGGTTGGATTCGACGTCCTCCGGCAACACATCTTCCAGCCACTCGCGCATGCGCTTGGCCAAAATGGGAGCTTTGCCATCGGTGCTGATCGCGAGTTTGAGCGAGCCGTTGGTCACGATGCCCCCCATGTAGAAGTCACATCGCTCAGGCACATCTGCCACATTGAGCAGATGCCCCATCAATCGGCCGAGTCCAACGGACCATTTGACCTCGCGAGGCTCGATGGTGGCCACGATGCTGACGTCGTTTCTTCCAACTTGCCAAGGCCATGCGCGCCAATGGGGAATGGCCCGGACGTGGGGATGCCGGTCGATCAACGCTTGAACGGGCTCACTGAAGGACGAGGCGAACACCCGCACGCGGGCGTGGGGGCTGCTTTTGAGGAGGAAGTGTAGTTTTTCCTCGGCGATTTCAGAGCCTCCGAAGACGTTGAAGGTGAGACTTTCGGGCTTCAGAAAGATGGGGAACTTGGTATTCATGGGTGAAAGAGGGTGAGATGGAACGAAGCTTGGTTGGGGCAGGCGATTGCAGTCGGTGGTTGACCACTTCGCCGATGACAAGCAGGGTGGGGTCTGGCAGGGAGGTCCAATCGGAGTCATTGCTCCACGCTTGGGCCGATTGAATGCGACACTGTTGTTGGTCAAGACTGCCTTCGGACACCACCGCGATGGGTGTGTCGGATTTGCCGAGTTGAATCAACCGCACCGCGATGTCTCTGAGGCGCCGCCGTCCCATGAACACCACCAAGGTGGAGGAGGTGTCCAGGGCTTGAAAGAGGTCCTCGGTCATGCGGCCGTCTTGACCTGTCGCGGTGCCGAGCCATGCCGAAGATGCCACGCCGCGAAGGGTCAAGGGGATGCCAGCGAGTCCGGCAAGCGACGTGCCGCAGGAAATCCCAGGAACGTACGTCCAGCTGAGGCCGATTTGGTCTGCGTAGGCGAGTTCTTCACCCGCGCGACCAAACACCATGGGGTCGCCTCCCTTGAGTCGAACAATGCGAAGGCCTTGCTGGGCGCCGCGGTCGATCCAATCGTGAATGAGTGCTTGCGGGGTGCTGGTTTGACCTGCACGTTTTCCCACGCAAATCAATTGCGCCTCGCAGTGCGCCAAGTCAAGGACATCCTTGTGCACCAAGCTATCGTAGAGCACAAGTTGGGCCTTCGACAATGCGCGTGCCCCTTTGAGGGTCATCAGTTCAGGGTCGCCGGGGCCGGCACCGACCAGCCAAAGGTGGGGTTGGGGGGATGGGTTAGGGCAAGTCATGTCAAGAAGCTTTGGATTGAATGGGGCCTTGGTGGTTTTCCAACGAGGCCAAAAACGTGGATGCCGTTTCCATGTAGGCACGGGCGAAGCTTTCTCTGTTGCTGCCGCCGAGGTAGGACAGCACTTGTGCGGTGAACGAACCCGCGGGAAGTTCAAAGGCCCCTGTTGCGACGAATATTTCGTCGAAGGAGGCCATGATGTGCGCGTAAGTGTTGGTCTTCAGCCCTTCACGAACCAAGAGGGCCTTGGCTCCTGCGATCTGGGAGGCGTAAGCGTGGTAAATCGCATGGCCCCAATCTTGGGTTTGCATGGCTTCCTGGCCATGGTCCAATTTTTCCCTGGCTTCCAGGAGCAACGTGGACACAAGGTCGATGACCACGCCCGCGCATTCGCCCACGCCGATTTCAGGTTTGAAGGGTTGATCGCTGCCCCAATCGACAAACAGATCCTCTGCATCTCCCTCGACATGTTGTTGCAGGAGGTGGTAGTGATGGCGATCGCCCACACGGGCATGGTAATCTGCGAACGTCTCATGCGGCAACTGGTGTTGCTCAAAGTCAATGAGTACGGTGCGCAACGCTGCGGGAATGTGTTTGGTGGGCAGCTTCAAGGTCTTCTTCCCAAACGACCATGCACCAGAAGCTCGTCGACCGCCTCCAATCAAGACCTGCATGGCAGGCATCGTGGCGCCATTCCGTCGCATGGAGCTGCCATGAAGCCCAAACGACGCGAGGCTATGCTGTCCACAGGCATTCATGCAACCACTGATCTTCACGCTGAACGCTCGGTCGTACATCAGATGAGGAAATTCCTCTTCAAGCATGTGTTCGAGCACGGTGCTGAGGTGGGTGCTGTTGCTGATAGCCAAATTGCACGTGTCGGTCCCAGGACACGAGGTCACGTCGATGCCTGACTCAAACCCCAATGCATCCCAACCTTGGTCGCGCAGGATGCGGTGAACCATGGGTAGGTTGTCTTCCACGACGTCCGGCAAAAGCAGGTCCTGACTTTGGGTGACGCGAATGGCCTTGGAGGTGAAGGGGGCAAGGGCGTCGAGCAAGGTCCTTGTGCGCTCCGTGGTTTCGTCTCCGAGCGGCACGCGAATGCCCACGGCGTGACGTCCCGCTTGTTTCTGTGCGAACACATTGGCCTTTCGCCATCGCTCGTGCCCTTCAGGTGCAGCGACGTGCTCAATGTGATCGGGGTCAGTGGGCTCGTGGTCCGCATGGGCCACCTCAGGGAAAGTCCCGGACGGCATGGCACGTTCTCGATCAATCGCTGCGAGCAGCGCATCACGTCCCATGCTTTGGTACAGGAATTTGAACCTGGCCTTTTGCCTTTTGGCACGCTCGCCTTCTCGGTCAAACACCCGAAGAATGGCCTCCGCGATGGGAATCAATTCTTCCGTCGGAATCCAATCGTGAAGGATGTCGGCAGGGGCGGGTTGGGCTCCGAGTCCGCCCCCAACCAGCAGTTTGAATCCAGGTTGCTTTTGGGCATTGAGGACAGGAATGACGCCGAAATCGTGCATGATGCCCAAGCCCGTGTCGGCTTCAGAACTGGAAAAAGAAATCTTGAATTTGCGCCCCATTTCTTGGCAAACAGGGTTCCTCAAAAAGAACCGCCACAACGCCTCCGCCCAAGGGAGGACATTGAAAGGTTCATCAGGGTCCAGGCCCGCAAGCGGAGAGGCGGTGACATTGCGCACGGTGTTGCCACAAGCTTCCCGCAGGGTCACCTTGCTTTGTTCAAGCTTCGCCCAGAGCTCGGGGCTGTCCTCGAGTTTGACATGGTGAATTTGAATGTCCTGCCGGGTGGTCAAATGGTATTTGCCTGTGGAGTATTCGTCGCAGACGTCGAGGATGGCCCGGAATTGGTCAAACGTCAACAGCCCCATGGGGACTTTGATTCGGATCATTTGAACGCCGGGTTGCCTCTGGCCATAAACACCTCGTGCAAGGCGAAGGCTTCGAAACCGCTCTTCATCCATGCCACCTTCTTTGTAGAGGAGGATGCGCCGGTTGAGGTCGAGGATGTCCTTCTGGACGATGGGGTCGTCGATTTCGTTGATGAAACTGAGCATGAGGTTGGGGGATTGTCGTGTCAAAAAAAAGGCCTCCATAATGGGAGGCCTTTGTCGAATCTGACGCTGAAAATCAAGTCATGACGCGATTGCAAACCTTCCCGGAGTCGGGGGTTGGCAACAGCAGCAACAAGACGCGAAAGACAAGCGTAGAATCAAAACCATACCCTAATATACAAAACCCATCGGATTTGTAGGGTTACTTTCAAAAAAATCCTGCCGACCTTCGCAGCATGAAGTGTTTTCAGCAGAAAGTCGCAAGCTTTTCGAGACGTGGTTGCGTCTTCTTGATTGTGGGGTTGGCGATGTGCCCAACGCGATCGGAGGCCCAAATGAGGGTGTACAGCGAAGAGGATGACGAAGAGGTGAACATCACTCGAAACGGCCTAGAGTTTGGCGTGAACGTAGGAGTGTACAGGGGCTTTTCCAGCGCCGCGTATTTCTACGACGGGACTGGTGACAAGGAGTTGTCCGACGCCGGCGCGCAGATTTGGAGCATCCAAGACCGCTTGGATCAACTTCAAAACCAGCAACAACAGCATCCTGTAAGTGGCATCCTCAATGAGTTTCCAGCGCCGTCCATTTACAGCTTCCCGTTGATGCAGTACCGGCCGTCCTTGTTCTTTGGACTGAAGGCGGCCAAATTCTGGAATCCGGAAACCGCGATCGTCTGTCACTTCGACGTGGCGCAAGCGACAGCGGAGGGAACGTGGTCATTGAGCACGGGGTTGTTGCCAGACCAAGGACAAGGCAACGAAGATGTGCTCCAATACCCAATCATAGGCAAGGAGCAGCGGCTGAACATCGCACTCGGCTACCGGACCTCCATCTTCATCGGCCAAGGTGCGTCGTGGACGTTCGAATTGGGAGGTTTGGCCAATGCCGTGTCCATTGAGGAACACTACATTGTTGTGTCCCCGCGCACAGGGTCGAGACGCTACGAAGTGGATTTATTGACGACCATTGCCCCAGGGTCTGCGGGGGTGCTGAATCCTGCCAGCAACGTGTTGACGCAATGGGGACTTGGCGCGTATGCTCAAGGTGGAGTGGCTTTGGAATTTGAGGAGGGGGGACACATTGAGCTCAACATTCGTGCGAGCCGTGACAAGATCAGATTGGGGGTGGAGGAGCATCAAGGTGTGAACCTCGCCGCGTTTTTGACATGGATGATCCCCACAGATTTGGGAGGGTTCACGCGGTCTTTGTGAGCGGGCGTCCGTCGGACTGCATGTGGAGAATTGACAAGAACCTGTGAATCATCACGGGATGCAGGTGGGAACGAGGCGGTGAGGTTGGGTGTACCTTCCACCCATGCTACGACATCACATTGCGACTTTCAGTGTCGCGACGCTCGCCTTGATGGGCGTCAACTCGGCACAAGGGCAGTCTGAAGAGAATGCCAGCCTGTACTCCTTCAAGACGTTGGCGGATTTGACCGCAACCTCGGTCAAAGACCAGTGCCGCACGGGAACGTGCTGGAGCTTCTCAACCACCAGCTTCCTTGAAAGCGAAGCTGCACGGATTTCAGGGGAGGTGGTGGACTTGAGCGAAATGGCGTCGGTGAGGTACACCTACCCGTTGAAGGCGGAGATGTACCTGCGTCACCATGGTCTGCATCAATTTGGGCCGGGAAGCTTGTGTCACGATGTGCTCAACGCGGTGGCGGGATATGGCCTGGTGCCTGAGTTTGCGTATTCGGGATTGGACAAAGGCGAAACGGAGTTCAACCATGGCGAACTCGATGCGGTGTTGGCTGCGGCGGTCAAGGCCATGTCCGAGCAAAAGATGTTGTCCGACGACTGGAGGGATGCGGTGGAAGGCATCTGCGACGCTTATTTGGGCAAATTGCCCTCGAGTTTCCAATTCAACGGCAAAACGTACACACCTGAGTCGTTTAGAGACAAACTAGGCATCGACCCCAACGACTATGTTTCGCTCACCAGTTTCAGCCACCATGCGTTTGGCGAAACCTTTGTGCTGGAAGTGCCGGACAACTTCTCGCGCGGCGAATACCTCAACTTGCCGATTGAAGATTTGACCCGCTTGACCCGTAACGCCGTGATGAATGGGTACACGGTCGCTTGGGATGCCGACGTGTCGGAAAAGGGATTCAGTTTTAGGAACGGCATGGCGATTTGGCCTGCGGAGGGTGAAGCCGCCAAGCTTTGGAGTGAAGTGGTGGAAGAAGCCAAGGTGTCGCAAGAATCGAGGCAGGTGGGTTTTGAGAATCACACCACGACAGACGACCATTTGATGCACATTGTGGGGCTTGCACAAGACCAAAACGGCGACGAGTACTTTGTGATCAAGAACAGCTGGGGTCAAGGCAACCCCTACGGAGGACGTCAATACATCAGCAAGGCGTATTTCAAAGCCAAGACGATTGCAGTGACCATGCACAAAGACGCAATGACTGGCGGCAAGCGCTGACGTTGAAACCTCACCCATGAACGCATTCAACCCAATCTCCAAGGAACAGCAACGCGCATGGCGCGCCCGGTTGTTTTTTCATCTCGACGGTCTCGCCTTGAGCGGCGTCGTGCCGGTGCTCGACATGAGTGGCGTGTTGGAGGAGGCGTTGCAGACGGGAGGAGACGTCGATGAAATGGCCTCGGTTTTTGGGGCCAATCCGGGTTACTTGAATGTGGGGCTTCGGATGTTGTGTTCACAGGGCGTTCTGGACGCGCATTTGGGTGAAGACAAAATCACCTACATCCCAGTCAAATCGTCCGACGTTGCCCATTGGGCCCAACAACGTCACCTCTACGAACTCGGCCGAACGTGGATGGAACACAGCGTCGGGATGTGGAACCGGCCCCAAGAACCCCTAGGGGTCGAAGCCCTTCAGGCCATGCGTGCGCTCTTGGACGCAGTGGCCAACCTCGGTGTCGACATGCACGCCGTTGACGTTGGTGGTACGTTGGAGTCGAGGCTTGCGCTTCACTTGGAGGGGGCTTTGGTGGCGCCATGGATGGTCATGTTGGGGACGTCGTTTGGAACGGAGGCCATGACGTCCTGGGACGACGTGGCCCAAGCCACGGCCAAGTTGCACCCTGAATTGCAGGAAGCTTGGGGCGAAGTCGCCGTGGGCTTGGGTTGGGCTGAGACGGATGCCGGCAGTTTCTATCTGCAACGAGCCGCTGCGTATGGCGTCACGACGTCGTACACCCAAACGTTTTTGTGGGCCAAGGAGCTTTTGCTGGGCGAAGGCAGCTGGTTGTGGCGCACCGAACCTGGAGAAGCGGAGATCCATGTGGATCGCACCCTCAACGTCTGGGGCTCTGGCGGTGCGCACCAAGCTTACTTCGGTCACCTCGACACGATTGTCAAGGAGGTGTTCGATCGACCGTTGGCAGAGCAGCCGCTGGGGTTGTGCGACATGGGATGTGGAAACGGCGCGTTGCTTTTGCACCTGCAGGCCTTCATCCGCGACCACACCCTGAGGGGACAGCACCTGGACACGCACCCACTGATGCTCGTGGGTGCGGACTTCAACCAAGAAGCCCTTGTGGCGACCGCCGATCACTTTCGCCAAAAGGAAGTGAAGGGACATTTTCTGTGGGGGGACATTGGTGATCCTGATCAATTGGCCTTGGACTTGTTTGAGTTGCACGGGGTGCGTCTTGGCGATTTGCTCAACGTCCGTTCATTCCTCGACCACAATCGGGTCTACAACGTCCCAATCATGGATCGTCCTGACGACCCCATGTCGTCAGGTGCGTTTGCGTTCCGAGGACAGCGTTTGAAACTGCGCAACGTCGAGCAGAGTTTGAAGGAACATTTGTTGAAGTGGTCTCCTTACGTGGCTGCGCACGGACTGTTGATGATTGAGTTGCACACGGTTTCGCCTTTGGACGCCCGTACCATGCAGGGCAAGTTGCCGGCCACGGCCTACGACGCCACCCACGGATTTTCCGACCAATACATCGTGGAGATTCCTGTTTTTGACGCCTTGGCCAAAGAGGCAGGGTTGTCCGTGGCGTCCACAAGCAGCAGGACGTTTCCTTCGTCGCTTCCCGCCACTGTGAGCTTGCGCTTTTTCAAAGCCTGAAGGCCATGCGGCATCTTCCTTGATGTATTTTTGCAGCCGAATCTGGCCGGCAGATTTCGCTGGTGTCGATATCCACAGTTGTTTGTAAGTGAAGTGGATACAGTGTTGATTTCCCTGAGCGATTTTTTTTTGGATCGAGCCATACATGTCCCTTCTTTGCTTCAGCAAGGAGGTCAAACGGTGGTCGCGAAATCGAAGTCGGCGCGCAAGCGACGGTGATGACAACACGACACCAGCCCCTCAGTCCAACTGAGCAGGTTGACCACGCGAAAGGAAGGTTTTTCGAAACGTCCTGACGCGAACTCTGAGGAGGGCCTTGTGGCCGGAGCGCAAAGGTGCAACGGCGGGTTGGAAAGTTTGAAGCTTCGGCGACAGCTTCCGATCCATCAGCGAAGGACGAGAGTCCGGCGTTGAAAAACCCAAAGGAAAGGGAACCATCGCGCCAACTTCGTGTTGCGGCGAGCATCTCACCCACTGTGGCCTGCCACAGTGCCTCAGCACCCGAAAGGGAGCAGGGGGAGCTTGAGTGTGGCAACACACTCCCGCGAGGTGAGCATGAACAACTCGTTTCGAGAGGAGGCTTTTGTCTGCATCTCGGGCGTTGGGAAACTTTCTGGAGGACCAGCGGAAGTGCGAAAGCACAGACGGTTTT
Organism: Flavobacteriales bacterium; assembly: GCA_028141885.1. Next base: position 35,121 of record JAOIQU010000007.1, read on the forward strand.
GGGGGTCAAAGCCCAGAATGCCAATCCGACACCACCCGTAGGATTGGCCTGGAGGATCCGCATCGGCAACGGGCATCTTGGTGGCAACACCAAAAAACCCAGCCGGTGCGGATTTCTTATTTGCGCGAGTTTTTCAGAACGGGGGTTTGGTGGGGAAGAAACCCTGTCTATCTTTGCCCCCCGATTGGCCCGCGTGGTCGGTCGACAACGGCTCTGTAGCTCAACTGGATAGAGCATCGCACTACGGATGCGAAGGTTTGGGGTTCGAATCCCTACAGGGTCACGAAAGAAGCCTGGTTGCACATGCAACCGGGCTTTTTTGTGCCCGCCAAGTCTGAGTTCACTCAAGCGAAGGCAAGGCACAAACAATGCCCGAGAACTGCGCAGCAGTTCCAGGCTTCATGCTCGGGTACACCCCCCCGCCCCGGGGATCACATTGCAATCCCTGCTGAGCTGTTGTTTCGTCAAGGCAGATGGCGGTCGAGCAGGGCAATCATGGTTGCGCACGTGGCTGCACCAAGCTCGAGTTCTCGTTTGTGCACATTTTCCCAAACGTCTTGGCTGCTGTGGTGGACGTCGAAGTAGCGCTGTCCATCGGGCACAAGACCCACCAAAAGCGGTCTTGGCTCGAGGGACTTCAAGGGGCCAATGTCGACGCCAGCGCCCCCTCTGCCGAAGTAGTGAAGGTTGTAGGGGGCGAGCAGTTCTGACCAGCTTCTCACGGTCTCGACAGCTTGATCCTCCGCATCCATGCGAACGCCGCGCGGCACAAAGCCGCCTGCGTCGGATTCCATGGCGGCGACATGCCGCAATCCAAGACGATGCTCTTCCTGGGCGACTTCAGCGTATGTCTTGCCGCCACGGTTGCCGTTTTCCTCATTGATGAACAAGACAAACCGAAGTGTGCGACGTGGTTGAAACCCAATGGCTTTCAAGGCCCTCAGCGCCTCGAGGGTGTGGACGACGCCGGCACCGTCGTCGTGAGCGCCTTCGCCGATGTCCCAAGAGTCGAGGTGACCACCAAGGGTGATGATTTCATCGGGGCGCCCTGTTCCTCGCCATTCTCCAACCACGTTCCCCTGAATGACTGAACCAAGTTCTCGGCTGTTGAGGCGGAATTTCACAGTGATTGGTGTGCTCGATTCTTGGCTCAACTTAGCCAAAGCGGAGGCGTCCACCGTTGAGATGGCGGCGGCTGGGATTTTGGGCTGGGCGTCGTCGTAACGAAGGGATCCGGTGTGCGGCAAAGTGTCCAGGGCATGGGTGAGTGACCGAACCAAGACGCCAACGGCGCCTGCTTTGGCCGCAGCCGAAGCGCCTCCGCCGCGCTGGTCAAACGCTCCGCCGTACGCGGCGCCTGTGTTGATGAGCAGGGGATCCATGGCGCGGTTGAACAGCACAATGTGGCCGCGCGCGTCCAAGGTGTCCAGGGCATCGAGGTGGCGAACCACCAAAAGCGGACCTTCCACCCATTGGTCCTGTGGTGTTGGCACGGAACCTCCGAGTGCAGTGATGCGCAGGGGCATGGCATTCCCACCAGTGTCGTAGGCTTCAGCTTCAGCAAGGTCGCCACGGGTCCACGCCGGCACTTCTACAGGCATGATGTAGGTGGTGTCTGCTCCAAATTGATCCATCGCTTCGCGTCCCCAAACCATGGCCCGATCGGCACCGCTTGAACCGCTCAATCGATGCCCGATGTCTTTGCACAACACGCGCAACAATTCATGCGCTTCCCCGTTGGCCAGCACTTCGTCGAAAATGCTTCGAACCAACGTGCTGTCTTCTTGAGACGTTTCGGGTTGCAATTCCTGCGCGAAGGAACTGGGGACAACCCAAGAAAACGCGGTCAAGGTGGTCCAAAAGAATGCAATTTTCAGGTACGGCATGATGCAAGGTAGCCGTGTGTGCACTTATTTCGGGTCATGAACATGTGGGACGAACGCTATCGAACGAATGAAACGGTCTATGGCCAACTGCCCAATGTGTTCTGGGCTTCACAAATGGCCATGTTGAATCCGGGTACGGTGTGTTTGCCATGCGATGGGGAAGGTCGCAATGCGGTTTGGGCCGCCCAGCAAGGTTGGGAGGTGACGTCGTTTGACTTGAGTCCCGAGGGAATGGCCAAAACACAGGCCTTCGCCCAAGAACAGAACGTCGTCGTCCACACTCAGGTTGCGGATGCATTGGACATTGAATTCAATAGCCAGTTTGACGTCGTAGGCCTCGTGTTTTCTCACATGCCAGCCGATTGTCGGGCGTTGTTTCACCACCGGGTATGGACCTGGGTGAAGCCCGGAGGCCGCCTCATCGTGGAGGGATTTCATCGCGATCAACTTGGTTTGGATTCAGGCGGTCCCAAAACGTTGGACATGCTCTACGACGAAGGGACGTTTGTCCGCGATGTGGTGGAGGTCTTCGACGACGCACGCATGATTTGGCATGCGCGGTGTGAGCAGGTGTTGGACGAAGGCCCGTTTCACCAAGGTCATGCAGTCACGCTGCAGGCGGTCATCCAGAAAGGGGGCCATGCGTGATTTCAAGGTCGGAGACCTCGTCAAATTTTTGAACGACGTGGGCACGGCGACGGTCCTTCGTGTGGAAGGCAATGTTGTGATTGTGGAAGACGAGGATGGCTTCGAGCGAAGCGTTGAACGTGCCGAACTGATGGATGCTGGTGACCGAGACCAAGACGAGAAAAAATATGGAAACAAGCTTCCGGACGTCGCGCAGTTGCTGACCCAAGAGGTTGGGGAGCGAAGGATGAAGGAGCTCCAGCGGGATTTTGAAGTGCGCTACCAACATGCCCAGGCCACCAGCATGTCACGTCGGGACGCCCACATGGAAGTGGACCTTCACATCCACGAATTGGTGGACGATCAACGCGGGCTTGCAGACGGGGCAAAATTGGCCATTCAAATGGCGCATTTCGATCGGATGATGGACATCGCCAAGCGCGAGAAGCTTCGTCGAATCGTGTTCATCCACGGGGTGGGCCAAGGGGTGTTGCGTCACCAAATTCGGACCGCACTCGACCAGCATCATCCCGACTGCAACTACCGTGAAGGGGATCCGAGGAGGTACGGTTCTGGCGCAACCGAAGTCTGGTTGGGGCAAGCTTCTTGGCGCAAGCCCTGACGAACATTTGGGTCAGTTTCCGCGGCGTCGACCCCTTGGATCACGGTATTCCCGGTTGCTTCCGTCTTTGGCATTTCTGACGGGGACGTCGCTCACAAATTGCCACCGGCCTTTGCGCCATTCGAGCCCGTCGTAGCTGAGGGTGGGGCCGTAAAATGCGTACTGGCCTCGCAACGAAGGATCTTCCGGAGCGAGATGGTCGAACACGATGCGGCCCAGCTCAGGCTCCACACGCAGGGTCGCCTGAACGGCGTCTCCATACGTCAGCACGACGCGTTTCTGCAGTCCGGTGGGCATGTTAAAACGCGGCGCGCCAAACCTCACACGTCCATTTCGCGGTTCAAGCGTTTCAATCTTTTTCCGGTTGGTCAGCGCGTCCGCTCCGTCCCACGCCACCAGGGTGTACACGGGCGAACCCTTGTCGTAGGTCAACATGCCGTCGTAGTAAAGCCCTCCGACCCATTGGTCATGACGCCACAAACGCGTGACGTCCGTGGCCTTGGCCTCGGGGTCGTGTGTGAGCGAGGTGAACACGTAGCCGAGCTCCGTGTCAGGTGCCGCATGGGCGACCCAACCTCCGTAGCGCTGGGTTCGGTTGTCAAGTTCCACGTTCCAGGTGAACACCACCATCCGATCGTCGCCTTCGCCGAGATCCACAACGGCGTGATTCCAGAGGTCCCAATCCACTGAGAAGGCGTGTCCGGCAGCCAGTGCTTCTGGCCACATGGATTGCAATTGGTCGTGCAAGGCAAGCCTGTCGGACTGGGTTTGGGCACTTCTCAGCGCTTCGTGGGTGGCCATCACCTGCGCCCACTCAGGACTCTGCCCCCAAGCCGACGTTGTGGGCATGCTGATGCTGGCAATGACCCAAAACAGACAAAAGAAAAATGGACCTAGGCGATTCATGACTCGAACCTAACGCCAAACGCACTCAAATCTTACAAGTGCATGAACGCTTTTTTCGCCAAGAGATCTTCTTCAGACTCACGATGCCCTGGGTCGTCGACGCAACAGTCCACTGGACAAACGGCAGCGCATTGTGGCTCATCGTGGAAGCCCACGCATTCGGTGCACTTGTCGCTGACGATGTAGTACAGATCGGGGTTCACCGCTTCATGCTCCTCGTCTGCCTCGACCACTCCAGCCACAGGGTGTTCACCACGTCCACTGAACCCCGTGCCATCAGCAAACTTCCACGTGGCACCGCCCTCATAGATGGCGTTGTTGGGGCATTCGGGTTCACAAGCACCGCAATTGATGCACTCGTCTGTAATCATGATGGCCATGGCAAATACCTTTGATGCAAATGTACGATTCTAACCAACTCCTTTCCTCGCTTGTTCAGTTGGGTTCGTGGTTTCTTGAGGAGGCCGCAAACGACCAAAATGCGTTGGCTTTGGCCCAAGCCCAAAATGGGTGGTTCACTCCTGAAAGCGTACAGTTGGCCTTTCAATCTCACGGCCATTCACTGAGCTCCGAAGGGGTTGAAGCTTGGGGAGGGGGGTACAACCTGCCCAAGGAAGCATCTGGCCTCACGGTGGGGTTGATCCTCGCGGGCAATTTGCCATTGGTGGGGTGGCATGACATCCTTTGCTCGGTGCTTGCAGGGCACGAAGTCCACGTCAAATTGTCCTCTGACGATGCCGTACTGCCGAGGATGGTTGTGGCCAAATGGGCTGAATTCGCGCCCTATGTTGCTCAAGCAGTCACGTTTCACGACGGCCTGATGCCGCAAGTGGATGCGGTTGTGTGCACGGGCGGGGCGAATGCGAGTCGTTACTTCGAAGCGTACTTCGGCCACCTGCCTCATCTGTTTCGTGGACCACGAACCTCCGTTGCCGTGCTGGACGGTCAGGAAACCGAAGCGGAGTTGGATGCGCTCGGCGACGACATCTTTGCGCACTTTGGCATGGGATGTCGGAGCGTGACCAAAGTTTACTTGCCTGTAGGATTTGATTTGGACCGCTGTTTCGCCCAATGGGTGCGGTGGGGACACCTTGGCCAACACAGCAAATACGCGAACAATTACGACTACCACAAAGCCGTGTGGTTACTGAACAAAGAAGACATGATCGAGAATGGCTTCTTGCTCATCAAGCAGGACGACGGGTTGGTGTCGCCCATTGGCACGTTGTTCGTCGAACGCTATTCCGATGAGGAATCGGTGGCCCAAAACTTGGAGTCACGCGCCAGTGAACTGCAAGTGGCGACTGTGAGGGCGGGTTCGGATTTGCAGTCGAAGCTCGAACAAAGGGGCCTTCGGGTGACCACGCTGGGGTCCAATCAATGTCCTTCACTCGGAGACTATGCCGATGGCGTCGACACGATGGACTTTCTGCTCACATTGCCCAAACCATCTTCCCACGCCTAATTTTGCGCCATGCAACGAAAGAAGAATGCACGTCAGGTCGTATCAAAGCAGGTTGCCGTGGCCATGTGTGCCGTGCTCACGTGGATGGGCTGCAGCACTGAAGTGGACTTGACAGCGCCCTACGACAGCTTGCCTGTGGTGTACGGCTTGCTGGAATTGGACGCCGACACCCAATGGGTCAAAGTCAACCGCACTTGGCTGGGGGAAGGCAACCAGCTTGCCGCGGCACAAACGCCCGACAGTTCTGAATACCCCCCAGGCAGTGTGGAGGGGTGGATTGTGGAATTGAATCCCTCTTCTTCAGGCCAAATCGTGGGCGATGAGGTCCCGACTGGCAAGGAGTGGATGCTCGAGGAGACCGTGCTCAACAACAAAGAAACTTCGGGCCTCTTTTTTGGGCCCTCGCAACGCGTTTACTACGCGGTCACGCCTGCAGGCACGTCGGAAGCCCTGCAAGAGGATAAATTGTACCGACTCACGTTGAGGTTGCCGGATGGAAAGGAAGTGAGGGCCACCACGACCATGGTGGAGTCCAGCATTGGCGCCATTTCTTACCCGCCTCCTGGCGTGCCCGGTTTTGAGATGGGCTTGGCCAATTTGACCTCCACAGGCGCGGCCTCATACTCTGATTTCATCTTCAGATGGAACTCATCTCCTGGGGCGAGCTTGTATTCCGCTTCGCTGGTTGTCAACTACAGCGAGATTTACCATGCAGATGACGCCTGGACGGTGGTCGACTCGACGGTGGATCGGTCGTTGAGCATTGGGTTGGGAAGTCGCAGCCTCACGATTCCAGACGGCGTGGTGAGCATTGAACAAACTTGGAACACGGAAACCTTCTACACTGAACTCGCATCGAGGTTGGAAGTCAATCCTCGCGTGCGCCGGGTGCTGGGCAATTTTGATGCGGGCGACAAAGCCAGGGCTTTTGACTTTGTGTTGCAAGTGGCCAACCAAGACTTGGCGATTTACCTTGACGTCAACGAGACGACCAACAGCATTGTGCAGGATCGCCCCACCTGGACCAACATCCAAGTGACCAATGCGGTCGGCACGTCCCAAGGGGGAATCGGATTGTGGGGGTCGAGAACGACCAACAGTGTCCGCAACCTTGCTTACTCCAAGCAAACCATCCAGCATTTGCAGGAAGGGGATCTGACGGCCAATTTGAACTTTTGTTCTCCCAATCCCACCAGCGATTACGCTTGTGATTGAGGATGTGCAGTAATGCAATTGACGTTGTGAACAGATTTCACTTCGTTGGAGGCAAAAGGAATTGAAGCCGACGCATCTTGACGATGTGGAACACGGGTTCAAATGCAACACAGACCGCGCGGAATACCTCTGGCATTCTGGCATGTGCATTGTGACCCACAAGCCAGATCATCTTTTGGACGAAGGAACGGCGCGAAGGGTGGAGGCGGAACGTGCCGAATTGTGCCCTGAGCACAACGGGACTGTCCTTCACGTGGTGCCGCGAACCATTGAAATGTTTGATCAGGACGCCCTTGCGTTTTGGATGTCGCGTGAAGCGGCTGACGCTGCCATGGCGCGTGCTGTGGTGGTTCCTTCTGGCATCACGGCCTTGAGACATCGCGTGCGCTGGATGTTCTTTTCTTCAGACATCGCATTCCGGGTGTTTCGGCATCCTCAGGTGGCCAAAGGCTGGTTGATGGACCAGTGGCTTCAACATCAAGAATTGACGCTGGAACCCTCAGAAGCGCGTGTTCCAGAGCAACCTCATTCCTGAGCGTTGTCCTTGGCCCAAGGCCAGGTCCAGTTGAAGGACCTGTGCCATCGAATGCCAACCCCTTGGCTTGTGGTGTTGGCAGTTTGGGTCGCAGATGATTGGGCTTCTGAGAATCCGGTGAGTTGGAGGCTTTTGTCTTCGTTCAGGTGGTACAGCACCCTGACGTTTTGCAGGTGGGTTTCACCAAGGGCTTCCTGCGAAATTTCTCGGGATCCAACAGCACCTTCCACTTCCAATCGGTCATTCAGAAAACTGGCGCGAAGGGCCACTTGCAAGGCGTCTTGTTGTGAGGTTGAAGGTGTTTCTGTTTCTGTTGCTGTGCGCTGGACGTCGTATCGGATGCCAATGTCGATGTCCTCGTTGAACCGGCTGAGCCATTGAGACAGTTGAGATGTCACCACGTCAACGGTGTAGTCTTGGAGGCCGTTGGATCCCAATGCAAGTGAGTTGTACTGCGGTGGGAGAAATTCTTGAAGACTCAAGAGCGCGATGGCCTGACTGGTTTTTTCCGAGGGGTCGGCCACGGCACTTGCCAGCGCTTCGGACACCAAGGGTGGGGCTTGAGGTGTGGCCAAGTCGAAGCTCAAATTGGGGGTCATCATGGGGCCAGTGAGTTGAAGCAAGACTTCGACATCCTCGTTTTGGACTTGGGTGGCACCATTCCCCAAGAGCGGTTGAACGTTCGCACGCGTGGTGTACACGGCTTCCAAATCCAGCGTGCCTTCATACGGGTTGCCGTTCCAAAAGAGCCTGCCTCCAGGCTTGGCGACGAACGTCTTGCGCACCAAAGAACCGAACGCCAAGTCGTAACGGCCCTCCACGATGGCCAGTTCACCATTCAGCGTCATGTGTTCCCAATCGTCCATGAGCACATGAAGGTTCCCTTGCGTGTGCCCCACGATGTTCGCGTTGTTTTCTGGGTCGGTGAGGATGGTGATTTTGGCGTCTGGTTTCGTCTCCAAATTCAGGTCAATCAGCATGCCAATTTCGTCTTCGTCGGGCATGACTTCTTCTTCGGCGATGGCTGTGGTTGGTTGCAAGAATTCGACGGTGTTGTTCCAACCTTCGGTTTCCTCAGTCAACAGGGCCAAACGCAAGTCTGTCCCCTCGAATGCGGCAAGATCTCCCCGGATGTCGAGATCCCCATCCCAGTAAAAGAGGTCGAGCGACCCACCGACAACGAGTTGGCCAAAGGCGACATCATTGTTGTTTTCCGGGAGGTTCATCAGCAAGAGAGGGGTCGGCGTTTCCACAATGGAGGCGTCGAAGTTCCAATCCTCGAAATCGTTGTGAACCAGCGCACCTTCCATGCGCACCTTGTTGCCCAAGGCATCGTACATCGAGAAATTGTTGAGCCAGATGTCGCCCTCGTCGATTTGGAACGTTCCATGGCCGCCGAAGTGGGTGCCCAAATTGGAGACATCGGCTTTGAGGGAATCCACTTGGCCTTGACCTAGAATTCGCGGTTGTTGCAGCGATCCTTCGAGCTGCAAGTCAGCACTCAGGCGGCCTGTGAGTTGGACCAAGTTGGTGTCCAACCACGGCTGAGCCCAATCGAGGGGGAGGTTGGCCACATTGGCCGTCAGTTTGGGTTCCACATCGGGGCGGAACGGTTGCCAGGTGAGTTGTGACGTCAACGCGGTGCTGGTCTCTCGCCTCTTCGAATCCACAAACACATTCAGTACACCCTGATGCAGCGACATCCCCACGTCGACATGGTCGAGTTGGATGCTTTCGAAGGTCGCATCGAAGCCGTGGAAGGCCAAAAGGGTGGAGGGGACGTGGTTGGGTTCCCAAACCAAGCTGCCCTCCACCTCAAGTCGGGAAAGGCCAAGCGCGCTGTCCAAAGGTTGCGTCCAACCGTCCAAGTCATCGAAGACGCCTTCCAATTTGACGGTGGCCCTCCCAGCTTCCTCCAACTCGGTGATGATGTTTAACTCGCCTGTGGAACCCGAGAATGTGAGGTGCGGTGGAAATGGATTTTCGGACGAGGCGATCCATTGCAGAGGGGCGTCCTCAACCGTGAGCACCGAACCTGGAGTCGGCACCATCCATTCCAGGATTGAACATTCCCATTGGTCGGTTGACGTCGGTTCGGCTTCCATTTTCCAAACGAACGGGGCACGACCCTTGCCACGCAGAATCAAGGAGGCCTCCCAAATGTCGTTGCCCACCAACTTCGCTTCAATGCCCATGGAATCTTCTCCGAGGGTGTCCAACAGCACGTGAGATTGCAGGTTCACGGTCGTTGCCCTGCCGTGTGCGGCGGCGGTGAGTTCTGTGCGCTGGACAACCACATCCTTCCACAGGAGCTCAGGCACTGTCAATTGAGCCTGCACGTCCGTGCTGTCGACGCGGACTGAAAGGGACAGGGTGTCGAGCAAAGCGGCATCGGGCACGAGCCAGGCAGCCCACTCGGATTTCGGTGCAAGTTCACCCCGGAGGCGCATGTCGCCACGCACAACACCTTCTGCGCTTCGATGCAAAACAGCATCCATGTCGGGAGCCTCAGGAACCCCGCGTCCGTCAAAAAAAAGCCGAGCCCCTTGACCAAGAAGGTTCAGTGTCCACTCCGGTTCTGCACCACCCCATCGCACATGACCATGGCCAGTCAGGTCATCGTTGAGGTCGGCCAATTGGCAGCGTCCTTGCCAAGACACGCTTTGGTTGACAGAATCCAACTCCAGATGAAGGGTTGCAGACCCCACGGATGTGGCCTCCGATCCTTCCACAGTCGCCGTGACGTCCAAAACATGTCCGTCAAGAACGCCCTTCATCGACCATGGAGGCTCGAAATCGGGTTGACCCAAAGCCAAATGGAGTGCGTCACCTTCGCCTTCAATCGTGGCTTCAATGCGCTCGGATGGGCCAGACACCCAAGGTCCCCAGGCGTCAACGACAGCCTGCACGTGTTCGGGAACACCAGGGGCGGCAAGCCACGTTGCCCAATCCGTCTTGGCCATTGCAACCAAGCGGGCGTCCACTTCGGGACCTCCTGTCAACCTGAGGTCCATTGAATGTTGGGTACCTTTGGCGTTCAATTTCAGGGTGTCTGAGGGGATGGCGGACTTGAAGGATGGGGGAATGTGGTCGATTTGGGCTTGCCCTTGCCATTCGTTGGCATTTCCACTCGCCCAAATCGAAAGCCATCCGGGCCCATTTGCACTTGCGGTCCAAAGGGTGTCATTCAAATCCCAAGCAAGCGATGTGGTTTCACCGTTGAGCTGCAAGGTGTCCAACCACCCTTGGGGTTCGAGGTCGCGGACCCAGCTGGGGAGAATTTCCCACGTGACCTTCGCTTGGCCACGCCCCGTCATTTCGGGCCAAACCAGCGTGCCTTCAAAGTCCAACCCAGGCAGGGACAACGTTTCGGTCTGAACGTCCCAACCTCGGGGCGACCACGTTCCGTGCAGGGACGAGGCGTCCAATTCCACTGGGAATTCCATGGAGGGAAGGCTGCCACTGACGTATGACCATTCCAGCGTGTGGAGGTCGACGCCTACTGCATTGCACGTCAATCCAGTGCACCCACCTTGGCCCATGGTCACTTCGGGGTTGTTGAGTCCTCCAATGCGGATTTCTGCCCAATCCACTTGATGAAGGTCGACCCCCTGAAGGGTGCCTGTCCAAAGGGATTTCCAATCGAATTCAGAGTTCGCGTCGATGGCGCCACCTTCATCCGAGGGGTTGCTTGTTTGCGTGACGTCGAGGGTGCCAAGGTGAATGCGGTCGACATGCAACACGCCTTTCGTCCATGAGATCCCGGTGCACGCAATCGTGTCGGTGTTGGCCATCCAGGAATCGTCGTCGATTTGAATGCCGTGCAGTTCAAAGCTGCGATTCGAGAGGCTCCATTCCACTTGGTCGATGTGCCAGTTTAGGCCCGCGCGATTTCCGGCCCATTGGACCAGCGTGGTGCGGCTGAAGTGCAAAGTCAATCCCAACAGCAGCCAAGCGGCGACAAGGCCAACGATTGCGCGTGCCGCGCGGCGCGATCGAGGCCTCGCAGTCATGGGGGTGTTGTGGTCGGAGTGACTCGGCATGGCTGAGGTGTGGAAGATAGGTCTGGCGCGGCGTGGTTTGTATTTTCGTTTCCCATGGAACGTGAAGGACATCCTGTGATTTTGGGCATCGAATCCTCGTGCGACGACACCTCAGCCGCGGTAATTTGTGGTCCGAAGGTGTTGAGCAACGTCGTCGCCAATCAGGCGCTGCATGCTGAATTTGGAGGCGTTGTCCCAGAGTGGGCATCTCGTGCGCACTTGTCCAAGATTCACCCAGTGGTCGATGCCGCCTTGGTCAAAGCTGGCATCGAACTCGGAGAGGTGGATGCCGTGGCCTACACCTTGGGCCCCGGGTTGCAAGGATCTCTCCACGTCGGCACGTCCTACGCCAAAGCGCTGGCCTGGGCCGCTGACATCCCGGCGATTCCGGTGCATCACATGAGGGCGCACATTTTGGCGCACGTGTTGGAGCCAGGATCACCTCCCCAGTTTCCATTCCTTTGCTTGACGGTCAGTGGAGGGCACACCCAACTCGTGCTCGTCCAGTCCCCGGGCAACATGCAAGTCTTGGGTCAGACTTTGGACGATGCGGCGGGCGAGGCGTTTGACAAAGTGGCCAAATTGATTGGCTTGCCCTATCCCGGAGGGCCTTTGGTGGACAAACTTGCTGCAACAGGCAACCCAGAAGTGTTTTCATTTTCGAGGCCTCGAATGGATGGATACAACTGGAGTTTCAGCGGATTGAAAACCCAGGTGCTTCATTTTTTGACCCGCGAGCAACGCGAAGACCCCACGTTTGTCGAACGCCGGAAAGCAGACATTTGCGCCTCTATCCAAGCGGCCATTTTGGACATGTTGATGGGGCCACTCCAAAAAGCGGTTGAAGAAACGGGCATTTCTGAGGTGGCCATCGCCGGAGGAGTCAGTGCGAATTCGGGTCTTCGCCAGCGGCTCGCAGAAGCCTCGGAAGACAAAGGGTGGACGGTCCACATTCCCCCAATGGCCTATTGCACGGACAACGCCGCCATGATTGCTGCGGTCGGTTGGCTTGATGCAGTGGAGCAACGGTCGGGCACGCTGGCCGACGCTCCTTCACCCAGGTTGCCCGAGCTCGTCAGCCTCGCCATGAAACAAACTTGAGCGAACGGGGGGAAGCGAAAAAATCACTTCTGTGCTCCACGGCGTCGCTGCAGGTTGCATGACGATGCGTGCGTCGTGGTGGTGTTCCTTCAATCTGTTGCGGGTGACCTCCATGCCCACGGAGTTGTGGTTGACTGAATTGGCCTTCTCACTCAATCCACTGCCGTTGTCGCGAATGACGATGTCCAACCACCCAGGGGCAGGTGCCTCAAGGGAGGGAGAGACGCTGATTTCGATGGCATGAGGTCCCTCATGGCCACCGAACCCGTGCCAAATCGCATTCTCGACGGCAGGTTGCGTGACCAACGACGGAATGAGGGTGTCCAACCATGCTCGATGCTCACAACGGACGTTCCATTGAACAACGCGGCCTAAAAGAATCTCTTCGAGTCTGACGTACTGTTCGAGGGTGTCAAATTCAGCACGGAGCGAGTGCACTCGGTCACCTTCTTCGCGCCAGTGTGCCCTCTACAATTGGACGAAACTGGGAAAGACCTGTTTGGCCTCCTCAATTCGACCTTCCCCCCAAAGCCATTGGACAGAGGACAAGGCGTTGAACATGAAGTGAGGGCTGAGATGGAGTTTCAGCGTTTCCTTGCGTACGACTTTTCTGGAACCGTCAATGGATTGACGCTTGGTGGCCAGCGAAGCATGGGTGTGGAGCCGTTGATGCCGCTCGAGCCATGCCGGTGCCTGACGTCCATCTTGTTGGCTGTCTTTGGATGACTTGCGTGCAACCAGCCACCTGCTGAAGGCAAACCCAGTTGCACCGGTCACAAACCAAACGACCACCGTCACGGCCCATGTTATGAATGGAAACTACATGGGGGCAACGGAATCTCAATGCCCGAACTCCCTCAAATGCATAAGCGTGGGTTCACGCTTCATCGTTGAAGGCGTGACGCAATGCTGTCTTGAGGTTTCGACAGTATTCGTCTTCCAACCAACTCCGGTAATTGGGCGTGGCCTTGGCGATGCACTTCGCGTATTGCTTCACGCGAAACTTGACGTCGTCATTCAGCAAATCCACGAGCTCGACAGCATCCCAATAGTCCTCAGAGGCGTACTTGATCATGGCCACATGTTGCTCCATGCTGCGTCGAATGGCTTCTTTGGGGCGCAACCCTTCGCGGGTGACCTCGACATACGCCTCGGCCATGTCAAATTCCGTAATCGGTCCGCCAGAAAAGCGATCGACGAGTTCCTCCGGCATTTCATACACGAACTCGTTTTCAATCTCCTCGTCGGTGTAGAGGCCGTCAATGTAGGATTGAGGCGACTTGAAGATGTCGTGCCAGTTGATGTGGGCGTCCCACAGTCCAAACCTCCTTGCATTGTTGCCGAGGTCGATCACGACGAATTCCTTTTTGTTTTCCAACACCCTTGAACCGCGACCGATCATTTGATGGTAGAGGGTCAGCGACTTGGTAGCCCTGTTGAGGATGATGGTTTCCACGGTGGGTTCGTCAAATCCCGTGGTCAAGATGGACACGGAAGAGAGCACGGCGTCAGGCGTGTTGTGAAACCAGGCCAAAATGTCGGCGCGTTCCTTTTCGCTGTGCGTGTTGTCGAGGTGCATGCAGGGATATCCTTCCTCGGCGAACATGGCCTGCACTTGTTTCGACGTATTGATGCCGTTGTTGAAGATGAGCGTTTTGGTCCCTTTGGCCTTCTCCTCATAGGCGTAGAGGAGCTTTTCCTGCATGAGGAAGTTCCCATACAACCGCTCTGAAGAGCTGACGGTGTAATCGCCATTGATGCCCACTTTCAAGGCCCTCAAATTCACGTCGTAACTGTACGTGTTGGCTTTGGCAAGGAACCCTTGCTCAACCAAGCTACCAATGCTTTCGCCCACAATCAGCTCGAGGTAGTTGTCGTGCAAGGGCAACTTGATGTTGCTCGACAGGGGAGTGGCCGTCACACCCAACAACACCTGTTTGTCAAAGTGCTTGAACAGTTTTCTAAAGCTGTTGTAGTGGGCTTCGTCGACCACAATGAGGCCCAAATCCTCGAACCCAATGCGTTCGTCATTCAGTCGGTTGTTCAAGGTTTCAACCATGGCTACGTAGCACCAATGCTCCTCGCTCTCTTCGAGTTCCTTGACCTTGCTGTTGATGATTTTGTTGGGAACACCAATGTCAGAAAGCATGGTCGAAGTCTGGCCCAAGAGTTCAATGCGGTGCGTCAAAATGAGCACGCGCTTTCCCGTTTCCAGGATGTACCGCTTCGCGAGTTCTGAAAAAATCACCGTTTTTCCGCCACCGGTTGGGAGCTGGTAGAGCAGGTTGTAGCCGGAAGGGAATTTCCGGATTCTCCCCATGATTTGCTCGATGGCATCTGCTTGATAACCATAGAGTTCCTTTCCCTTTTTGCTTTTGAGGCGTTTGACGACTTCGGGGTCGATGGGAAGGGCTTCAGTCATGGTTGGGAATCAAGTGGGAAAGCGCAAAAATACCCCCTAGATTGGCCTATTGAAAGCGAATGCCCTCCAAACCCCTGTTGGGTTTTCCACAATTCATGCAAATCCACCATGGCCACCAACCCATCTTGGCCCCAAGTCCCGGACGCCTGGCTCGCGTTGCTTCCCGCGTGGGCGCGTTTTGACGGAACGGAAATCGCACCGCGTGAACTGGAAAATGCTGTCATGCGGGCGGAAGGCTCCAACGTCCTGTGTCCGCCTTTGGCTCACGTGTGGCGGGCGTTTGAGTTGACGGCTCCGTCCGAGGTGCGGGTCGTGCTTTTGGGACAAGATCCTTACCACGGAGCGGGACAAGCTCATGGTTTGGCCTTCAGTGTGGCCGATCCGGCCTTGCCTGCGCCGTCATCCTTGCGAAACATGTTCAAAGAGCGCGCGAGTGATTTGCATTTGGAAGAGATCCGTGCGACCGATTTGTCCGACTGGGCCGAGCAAGGCGTCCTGATGCTCAACACGTCACTCACCACCGAGTTGGGAACGGCAGGCGCGCATCAACACTTGGGGTGGGAGATGCTGGTTCAAACGGCATTGATGAATCTGATGCAATCGCAGCAATCGTTGGTTTGGATCTTGTGGGGGCGACCCGCCCAAACCCTACATGCAAAGTTGCTCAAGGAACATGGGCAATCCAGGCCGATGGACACGCTGATTGCTTCCCCGCACCCCAGTCCGCTTGCGGCCTACCGCGGTTTTTGGGGCAGCAAACCGTTCAGCCGCGCCAACGAAGCACTGCAGTCTAGGGGGGAGAGGCCCATTCGTTGGTGAGGGCTCAGAGGGCCCAAATCTTGACCGTACGATCGTCTCCGCCTGTCGCCAAGAAGGCGGCATCGGGTCCACCAACCACCATGGCATTCACCGAACGGGCATGGGGGCGAGGCAGCTTTCCCAGGGCGTCCAAAGAGGAGAGGTCCCAGGCCTTGACGTCGCGGTCTCGACCGCACGTCCAGAGCACGTTGCCTTGCAGCACGCCCCGGTAGATTGCACTTTGGTGCACATCGAGCGCCACAACTTGCGCATCATTTCGATGGACTTTCAATTGTCCGTCTTGTCCGCCACTGAGGATGGCTTGCTTTGAGGGCAAGTGGAGGGCCCAGTAACAGCTTCGGTCGTGGGCGAGGACAGGCGTGGAGCATTCGAAATGGCGATTGACCACCATCCAGCCTCCCGCACTGCCTGTGGCCATGGTGCCAGATGGATGTGCCGCGATGTGTCGGATTTTGCCCAAATCCGTGGGCCATTGGTGCGTCACGACAGCACCTGCGGGTTGCCACTCCCATCGGCACAAGTTGCCTTGACCATCGCCACTCCACAAGACCTCGTCTTGGTCTGCAAACAAGGCAAAGACTGGGGCCTTATGAACGTGCATGATTCGCGGGCCTTCCGGGGTGTGCATGACCAATTCGCCCGTCGAGTTTCCTCCGACGACCATGCCCTTCCAGAGGGTCAGTGCATAGAATGGCGAGCTGTGATGCGCCAAGGCCTTGCCGTGTTCCTCACCGTGTTTCCAAGCTGCCAGCACGCCGTCGCCACCCGCGGAGATCCAGCAACCTGTGGATTCGTGCCACGCCAGGTCGTACACCGCACCTTGATGGCCGCGAAGGACGAGGGGGGGAGCGCTTGGAATCATGGCGCAAAAGTAGCGTTTGGTGCCAAGGAATTCGTTTGTATGTTGCCATCATGCAAGTGATTTGGATTTTGACCGCAGTGTTGATTGTGACGTT
>JAOIQU010000069.1 GCA_028141885.1 Flavobacteriales bacterium
GGCCACATCGTCGTAGCTGAACAAGTGAATGCTTGCAAGTCCACTGAGGGTCTCTTTCAACTCCAAATCCGCGGAAATGCCGTGGTACACCAACCCTTTGTCTGTGAGGGTTTCAGGGGTGAATTTCTTCTGGAATTTGACAATCACTTCTCCTGGAACAGGCGTTCCGGCGGGTGGAGATTGAATGGATTTTTGAGCCCATGCCGAAGACACGGCAAGGCAAAACAGCAGCAATGCTGCAAGTGAGGAAGGGTAACGCATCCTTAGGTGTTTGGCGTTCAACAAGTTTCAATTCAACGCATGGATAACCACGCTCGTCCTAAATTCGTTGCTTTTCAGCGAGTTTCCAAACTTATACGCACCCGATTCACTCGCCGTACGCCTCGATCAGCAAGTCCAAAATATCCTTGGCGCTTGTGGTGATGGGCGTTCCGGGCCCAAAGACCCCGACGACGCCATGGTTGTACAGCGCCTCGTGGTCGCCGGGCGGGATCACGCCGCCAGCCACGACGAGGATGTCGGGGCGGCCAGCCTCGCGCAGGGCTTCGATCAGG
Organism: Flavobacteriales bacterium; assembly: GCA_028141885.1. The sequence continues at coordinate 555 of JAOIQU010000069.1, forward strand.
CCGGGCACGAGGGTCAGGTGGCCGGCTGCGAGCGTGCTGACGCCGACCACGTGGACGTCGTTTTCGACGGCCTGGCGCGCCACCTCGGCGGGCGTGCTGAACAACGGGCCCAGGTCGACGTCGAAGCCAAGGTCGGCGAAGGACGAGGCGACGACTTTGGCACCGCGGTCGTGGCCGTCCTGTCCCATTTTGGCGACGAGGATTCGGGGCCGGCGGCCAGAGCGGGCCGCGAACGCGTCGCTCAGGACGCGGACGTTGTCGTAAGCTTCGGACCCTTCCATGGCCCGTGAAAATACGCCCGACACCCGACGGTCGGCTGGCTGGAAGCGGGTGAAGACCGACTCTAAGGCCGCGCTGATTTCGCCAAGCGTGCAACGGACGCGGGCCGCCGCGACCGAGGCGGCGAGCAAATTGCCGGCGCCGCGCGCCGCCGAGGCCAAAGCGTCGAGGGCCGCTTCGACGGCTGCCGAGTCGCGCGAAGCTTTGAGTTCAGCGAGGCCAGCGAGCTGTTGACGCTGAACTTCGTCTTGGTCCACGACGAGCACCTCCACGTCGTCTTCCTCCTCCACGGCAAACAGGTTCACGCCGATGATCTTGTCGCGGCCGCGGTCGATGGCCGCCTGCTTGGACGCGGCGGCCTCTTCGATGCGGAGCTTGGGCAACCCTTCGTTGATGGCCTTGGCCATGCCTCCTTTCTCGGCGATCTCAGCCATGAGGGACTCGGCAGAAGCGATCATCTCGGCCGTGAGACCTTCGAGGACATGGCTGCCCGCCCAGGGATCAACGGCGGCCGTATAGCCGGCCTCGGTTTGTAGGAGCAGCTGGGTGTTTCGAGCGATGCGCGCGGACATGTCGGTCGGCAGGGCGATGGCCTCGTCGAGCGAATTGGTGTGCAAGGACTGCGTGCCGCCCATGGTGGCCGAGAGAGCTTCGATGGCCGTGCGTGCGACGTTGTTCCACGGGTCTTGGGCGGTCAGCGACCAGCCTGAGGTTTGGGTGTGGGTGCGGAGCATTTGGCCTTTTGCATTGGCGCCAAACTCCCCCTTCATGCGATCGGCCCACAACACGCGGCCTGCGCGCATCTTGGCAATCTCTTTGAGGTGCGCCATGCCGTTCGCCCAAAAGAAGCTCAGCCGCGGCGCAAACGCATCCACGTCGAGGCCCGCCTCCACGCCCGTCTTCACGTACTCGAAGCCGTCGGCCAAGGTGTATGCCAGCTCAATCTCCTGCGTCGCACCCGCTTCCTGCATGTGATAGCCGCTGATGCTGATGGAGTTGAACCGCGGCATGTGCTCGGCGGTGTAGGCGAAAATGTCGCTGATGATCCGCATGGACGGCGCGGGCGGATAGATGAACGTGTTGCGCACCATGAACTCCTTGAGGATGTCGTTTTGGATGGTGCCCATCAGCTGGTCTTGCGCCACGCCTTGCTCCTCTGCCGCCACGATGTAGAAGGCCAAAACCGGCAGCACCGCCCCGTTCATGGTCATGCTGACGCTCATTTGGTCAAGCGGGATGCCTTCGAAGAGGCGCTTCATGTCCTCGACGCTGTCAATGGCCACGCCGGCCTTGCCCACATCGCCTTTCACGCGCTCGTGGTCGCTGTCGTACCCCCTGTGCGTCGCAAGGTCGAACGCCACACTCAAGCCCTTCTGCCCCGCCGCCAAGTTCCGGCGGTAAAACGCATTGCTTTCTTCAGCCGTCGAGAATCCCGCATACTGCCTCACCGTCCAAGGCCGCACCGCATACATGGTCGAGTACGGTCCGCCCAAGTACGGCGACACCCCCGGCCCAAAGCCCTCGTGCGGGTGCGCAGTCCGCCCCTCCTGTGCCTCCTCGCACAACGCCGCAAGCCACGCCGCACCTTCAATCGGTTGGCGTGAGGGTTCCAGTTCCGCGTGGTCGAGCGGGAAGAAGCGCGCGTCGGCGTCCTGCGTCCACGGCTTATCGCCCCGTGCCATGTCCGTCGAGACGTACCAGGGCCGTGCGAGGTGGGCGCGTTGCCCCTCGAGCGTCCAAGCCTTCATCAGGTCCGCACCGGCGCGCCAACCGCCCGCCGCCTCCATTTCTTCGTGTCGTGCCCAGGCCTGTTCCGCCATTTGGCGTGTCAAGGCTTCGATCGCGCGGCTGCCTTTCATCACGTCGGCGTACTCGCCGAGTCCGGCTTCCTCGCGCAGGACGTGCTGGATGTTTCGGGCCCAGCGATCGGCGCGCAAGGCCTCGTCGCGGTCCT
>JAOIQU010000071.1 GCA_028141885.1 Flavobacteriales bacterium
TCGGTGCCATTCGACATCGAACCCTGCACCGACGTGTGCATCGATTTGACCATCACCGACAGCGCAGGTTGCCAAGTTGACACCAACATTGTGCTCGACGTCCGCGAGTTGCCGTCCATCGAAGGGTTGACAGTGATGGAGGCCTTCGACAACGAAGCCAGCATCACCATCCTAGATCCGCAATGCGCCCTTCCGACTGCGAACAACACCACACCTACGGAATGTCCCGGTGCTGAAGTGCTTGCAGGGGACACCACTGATGTATTCTGCGCCAACAGCAATTTCTTGCTTAAGGCAGAAGGTGCGCAAGGAGGATGTGAAGACACGCTCGCTGGAGGGAGTGCGAGCCCGTTGAGTTACGTTTGGGAAGTTTACGATGCTGTCAACGACCCGACCAACAACTTGATCGCGCTCCAGGACACATGCGGATATGGTGCGACACCAGGACTCCCTTGCCTGCCGTCCTTTGAAAACACCCCTGCGACCTCGCTTTCCGTCTACCTCACGCTTACAGAAACGAACGGGTGCAGCGCAACGTTTGAATGGCTCGACACTTTGAGTGTTTTCCCAACACCCTGCATCGACTTGACATCAGGCGGCCAATACTGCAACAACGAAGACCCAGAGGTCGAAATTTGTGGCCCCCAATCGCTGGCTTTCTGCTGCGAGGGCGCCCTCGAAGAACCTGGGGCAAACGCTTCTGGGTGTTTTGAATTTGTCCTTCCTCAAGCCTGCATTTCTGGTTCGGATGCTGGGCCTTTCTACGGAAGCAACACATATTCCCTTGAGGGTGAATCCATCACCTGCAAAACGCGGGATGTCGTCACCTTGGTGGGTTTCAATCCCCCACAGTTCAACACCCTCGACATTGTAGACACCAGTTTCGACCCCATGGATGCAACTGCCTGCGAAGGAGAATCCTTCGACATGACAGCATTGTTCCAGGTGCAAGGCAACCCCGTTGTGACGTACGAATGGATCAAAAACGACGGGACCACAACTACACCACTCGGAAGTGGGGCGACAATCAGCTTGCCTGCCGAGCTTGCGGAAGGAGCGAACTGCCAGGTAATGAATGTGTGCTCTGGTGAGGTCATTGCCACCAGTTCCCCCGCAGATGGCCTCACTTGCCAAAACACCACAAGCTGGGAAGTCTACATCAGGCCCACGCCCATCTTCGAGCTGACATCAGAAGGCGCTGATTTCTGTGACAGTGATACCGTGCAATTGTGTGCAACACGTAATTGTGGTGTGGCCGACGGGGCCACAACAGAGGATTCTTGGGATTGGGTCACCACCCCGACTTGTGACGAAGCTTCAAACGCCAATCCGTCTGACACGATTTGCTGGAGCTTCGAGGCGGTGTTCGAAGGTGACCCGGGAGATGGTTCGACTGCCAACAGCAAAAACATTGTCCTGACAGACAGCTACGGATGCAGCCACAACACCACGTTTGATTACACCATCTACGAACTGCCTGATCTGGACATTGAAGCATCGCATGTTTGCGATGGCGAAAACACCGCTGTCGAAGTCAATGGTGCCGACGTCTATGACTATGATTTTGACCCTCAAGAATCGGTTTTGACAGACCCTGCCATTTTTGCGCCTGGGGATGCCGTCACTGGAGATTTCATTCAACAATTGGAATTGCTAACGCCAGATTCAGGAGAGGTGTTGGTGGTCACCGGCACGTTGGTTTATCCCTCACTTGTTGACAGCGTGCTCGGATGCAGTGCAACCGACTCCGTTCATGTGATTGTGTACCCCCTCCCCATCATTGAACCAAGCCTGGACCCAGAAGCTCCTTACTGCGAGGAAGATTCTGTGACCTTTTGCGACCTGAATGAGGACAGCGATTGGGTGCCGCCGATTTACGATTTTGTGACTTCCATCGGTGAGTCAGAGTTGCAAACGCTGGAGGATTGTTTCACGTTTGAATTGCTGCCTTTATCAACTGGCCTGACGGTGACCAAAATCCTGAACTACGAATACCAGGACATCATCACCACGTGTCAAGCGGTGTTGGACACGGTGATTGATGTGGTGCCCAATCCAGACGTCGTGCTAACCTCTGCCCCTGCCATTTGTCAAGGGGGCAGCGCAACCGTTGATTGCGACATCTTCAATCCAGGAACGGGAGCAATCTACTCCCACACTTGGTCGGTCAATGAAGGTGGAGTGCTGACAGGTGTGGATCCTGGCGTGGCTGGATTTGTGACCAACCCCAGCGTTGCTTCTACGATGCCCACGACCAATGGCGACCCCGAGGACATTGTCATCGATTGCGAAGTGGTCGATGAAAACGGGTGCGCGGGCACGGCAACAAGCACGATTGAAGTGTTCGCCACCCCCATTTTGGAGTGGACCACAGCGCTTCCAGACGAGGTCTGTTCTCCATCACAGGCTTGCGTCGAAGTTGGGGTGACCAACGACCTCAATCCCATGCCTGAAATCGTCACGCTCTATGCCAATCCCAATGGCGGGGCGTCGAGCAACTGCTTCTTGTTCCAAAACAACACCGCATGCCCTGTTGTGGACGACATTTCTGCGACGGTGCAATTTGTCCATTTGCTCGCCGGCGGAGGAACCCACGTTTGTGAGTCCTCCATCGACGACAGTTTGGTGGTCAACCCAACGCCATCTCCTGCCTTCTTGTTGGACGCACCCCAAGCGTGCT
>JAOIQU010000072.1 GCA_028141885.1 Flavobacteriales bacterium
CGCATTTGGCTTCTGATCACCGGCGCTCCCATCCGCAACCTCGACGGTGAGGTGGTGGGTTCGGTAGGCATTCATTTCGACATTTCGGAACGAAAAATGCTCGAGTTAGAAACCAACAGAGCACTGGCATCCGAAGCGTATGCGAGAAACCGAGAAAGAGGGTTGTTGATGAAGATGAGTCACGAGATTCGGACGCCCATCAACGCCATCAATGGCATGCTTCACCTCATGAACAACATGACACGTTCTCCAGAGCAGGAAGCGATTTGGCAAGGGGCCATTCGTGCAACAAACATGCTTCGCAAGGTGGTGGACGATGTGTTGGATTTGTCCAAGATCGAAGTGGGCAAGCCCGCATTGAACCTGAGTCAGATCAATGTGGTGGAGGTGACATCGGGTGTGGCCAAAATGCATCATCTCCTCGCCGAGGAAAAGGGCATTGAGCTTGATTGCGGATGCCAACTCAGCAACAAACAGCGGACCCTTGACGTGGACAAGTGGCTTCAGATCTTGACCAATTTGCTGGGCAATGCCATTAAATACACGGAATCGGGGACGGTTGTGTTGAGTATTCACGACCATCCCGACAAGGACGACTGGATCGCCGCCGAAGTGACAGACGAGGGGCCGGGCATTCCAAAAGGACAAGAAGAGCGGATTTTTCAGCCGTTTGGCTTGCTCGATACGGACAGCATCCTTTTGGAACAACCTCACGCCGAGGGCAGCACGGGGTTGGGGCTTTCCATCGCCCGGGAACTTGCCCAATTGATGGGAGGGGCGTTGCGGCTCATGCCGAGTCAAAAGGGCGCGAAGTTTTTGTTGGAGGTTCCAGCGCCTGCATGGGCGTCAGGCACTGAATCCAATCCAGGCGTGACCCAGTCCGATGACGACTTGACTGTGCCGCAGTGGGATGGTCGAGGTCTGCGCGTGCTGATGGCTGAGGACAACGACATCAATGTGCTTTACGCCAAGGCGCTTTTCGAACGATGGAACGTTGAATTGCACATTTCAAAAAATGGGGAGGAGGCCTTGGGACGTTGGTTGGAGGAGCCCTTCGACGTCATCTTGTTGGACGTGCAGATGCCGGTCATGGATGGGTTGGAGGTGTTGCGTCGAATCAGAATGGAAGAGCACGAGCGCGTTGGCGCCACTCCATCGTCGGTGTTCATGGTCACTGCGTTTGCAGACGACGAAACCCGCAAACAAGCGAAGAAGGCAGGGGCTTCAGGTTTCTTGCCGAAGCCATATTCGCCCTCAGAGTTGAAGCAGGTGTTGTTGCAAACGAAGCAGCATATGGCGTGACGGTTGGAAGTATGATATAAATTATGTAAATTACATACGAAGGTCAGCCGAATGGAGGACCTCGTTGTGAATCGTAGTGGAGCACCAGCAACGGCCGGTGCTCCATTTTTCATTTGCGCCAGGGGTGAACCTTTTTTCGGAGGGGGAGGTTACCCCGACATGCACGAATTGAGAACCTCTTTGGTGTTGCCCATCAGCGTGGATGAGGCTTGGGCTTTCTTCAGTGTTCCCGACAACTTGGACGACATCACACCGCCAGACATGGGATTTGAAATCCTCACAGACAATGAGAAGCGGACCTATGCTGGCCAAATCATCCGTTACCGTGTCCGTCCTTTGTTCAACATTCCCATGACTTGGGTCACCGAGATCACCCATTGCGAGGATCGCACCTATTTCGTGGATGAGCAGCGGTTTGGTCCCTACGCCATGTGGCATCATCAGCATCATTTCAAAGAGGTGGAAGGTGGAGTCCAAATGGACGACATCCTTCACTACAAACTCAAGGGGGGCAAACTTGGGGCGTTGCTCACCGGTTGGATGGTGCACGGCCGGGTGAAGAACATCTTCGCCCATCGTTCCGAAGTGTTGCTCAAGCGCTTCGGAGGCAAGGATTTGGGGTGATTTGACGAATGACTATTGGCAGAGCACATTAGCGGCCCACGCTGCCATCAAGAGGTCAGGCTTCACCTTTGAATTGAACCCAAGGGAGGTGATGTAGCCCGAGCTCGCACTGACCAGCTTGTGGCTTGCGTACTGGCTGTCGCTGTTGAAGTCCAGGTCGATTTGGTGCACGCGCAAGTTGCATTCCTCCAGGATGACGTTGGCCAACTCGACCGAGCGCTCCGTTTCGCCCCAGAGCTTCGTCCACATGTCCAGGATCTTGGGCACCCGTTCGCGACGGTAAATCACGTGCGCCCCGTTGTTGGGAAACCTGAACACCACCGTGGTGACGTAGACGGTGTGTCGCTTGTGGTTTTGGGAATCGCATCCCACGTGGACCTCCACCTCGGATTCTTGCGTCATGGCGGTGATGTAGTCGCACACGTCGTGCTTCAACCTGCCGCCCATGACAGTGAATTTCCGTTGGCTTTCTTCCATGTTCCCAAGCTAGTCAGCGGGTTGGCCAAAAAAAAGCAGGGCCGTGGCCCTGCTTCTTCATGTTATGCACATTTCGTGAATGAATTGGGTCGGAATGGTTGCTTATCGCTCCAAGGCCACATCGATCAAATGACGAATGTGCGCGCGATGTGCGCCAGTGAGGCCATCAGGCAAGGCAGCATCGCGCTGGGCGCGGTCAATGCGACGCAACTGGTCGAGGACCACACTTTGGGCCACCATGTTCAGACGGCTCTTGTCGTCCAGC
>JAOIQU010000073.1 GCA_028141885.1 Flavobacteriales bacterium
GTGTGACGGGTGAGGTGAGTGCGACGAGGTGTTTGGCCTCCAACAAGGGAAGCGCCGCCATGGACACTTGAATCAAAAACTCTGAGCCGAGGCCCATGCCCGCCAGTTCAATGGAGTTCCAAAGCGCGTTGAGCTCGTAAGCCTTCTCAGGGATGATGTCCTCCAAAAAAGCGCCCACCTTGGGGTCCATGTGTCCCACCGCCTGATGCAATGGGAAATCGTTGACGACCAATCCAGGCTGCAGCCGAGCACCTGCCAAAACACGTTCACCGTCGGGGGTCAACACCGCAATCACCAACACGTCGTCCCTCCGAAACCAATCGGTGCGAAAGGAGGACAAATTCTTGATCCCGTAGGCCTCCAGCACCCGCTTGTGGCCTTTCAAGAGTTTCTCGCACAACCGTGGGTCGTGGCTCGCGCGAGACACCATGACGATGGCCTCGTCGACTTGAGTCGCCTGACGCAGCCGCTTAACGGACGGCCTTGTGGGTGAGGTGCTCATGGAGGTCCATTGTGATTCGGGCATCGGGGAGGTCTTCCCCCAAGGCGAGGCGGCGGCACGCTTCAGCAGCATGGGCGCCCCCAGCGGCGACGTCGGTGTAGGTTTGCGGCCAACTCACCAAGGCGGTGCCCACCTGAGGCAAACTGAGTCGACCTCGCTCCGAGGCGTTGGCCACATCGACAAATGCATCGAGGGCCTGTGGCGTCCAGGCATCGCTCTTCGCGAACAATCGCATGGTGTCCTCATCGATGCGGCCGTGCAAGTATCCTGCCGAGACGTCTTGGGTGTCGTACCGTTCGATGTCCAACATCCCCCGGTCGTTGGTGTCCATGACCAGTGGGCGTTGCTGTCGTTTGGCCTCCAACCTCAACAAGGCTTTGGCCGAGAGGCTGTCGCAGGCGTCCACAACCACATCGCAACCTTCCACGAACGAGGCCACGTTTTCTTGGGTCACCCCTTCCTCGAACACCTCCAATTCCAAGTACGGATCAAATTCAGCGATGGTGCGAGCCGCCACCACCCACTTGGGCAACTCCAATTGGTCCAAACTGCAGCGAATGCGATTGAGGTTGGACAATTCGATGACGTCAAAGTCCGCCAACTTCAGGCGACCGCATCCCCGCTCCATGGCGAGGGCGATGGCCGTGGTTTGGCCCACGCTCAAGCCCGCGATGCCCACCGTCTTGTCTTTCAAGGCAGCCGTCTCTTCGCGGGTGATTTTGTCTCTGTTGCGGTTGGTTCGGACTTCGATGAATGCATCTTCCGGCAGGACATGCACCAACTTTCCTGACCAAGGGTAGTGCACCCAAACCCCAAACGTCGACCAATCGCGACCCTCCATCAGGGTGCCAAGGGTCGAGGCCAAAAGAGATGGATCGTGTTTCGCCGCCGGGGCGTGACAAATGGCCCACTCCGCAACTTGCGCATCCAAGGTGTCGAACTCCTCCAGGACGCTCCCCCCCTCACGCAGCGTTTGCAACCGAATGCGGTTGGACTCCACGGAAAGGTCCAGGACTTCTGGTTTCCACAAGTGGTTTGAGGGCATATTGCAAAATCCGAAATGGCCTTGCGCACCCAACCGCACATCACAGCAGTTGTCAACACTTCAACGGGGATGAACCCGTGTCAAACTCACTGTCCGTAGTAGACCTTCAGATGGCCTTTGGCCAACGCGTTGGCCCAGTTCCGAAGGCCAACCATGGCCGACTCCGTTTCAGCACTCACGGCTTCCTTTTTCATCCGCAACACAAGCCAACCGTAGAGTCCGACCACCAATTGTTCCACGGGATGGGCGGCTTTGGAGGCTCGGCTCCCAAGGTCTTTGAGCAAAGGCTCCGCTGCTTCGAACGTCGCCTTGTACTCGGCGTCGGCCATCGCTCCCAACAACAACTCGTGCAGGTGGGCGAGTTCCATCAACGTCTCTTGGACCTCCGAGGCATGACCTTGTTCCACGGCCCCGCTGTCTCGCAACGATTGCGCCATGTCCATGAGCCATTTCGCTTCTGCCTCAGGATCCGTGCCCGCCGACGACGCTTGTTGCTCAGCCCATTGTTGAAGCACTTGCGGTTGGAATTGCGCAGCGCGAATGAGGTCTTCCATTTGCAGGCAAAAGAGCACGTGGTCCACGATGTGCTCCCGTTTTTTCTGCGTCGCGACAATCATTCTTCAGCGGTGTTCAGCTCGGCATCGAGTCGCGTCTGAATGGGGTCGGGATGGGCTTTGTTGATTCGGTCCAAAACTTCAATCGTGATGTCCCAAGGCTCCGAACCGTAGAGCACACCTTCCCCACTTAGGCCCCAGTTCAAAATGAAGTCAATGCCCTCCTCTTCTGCGTGGGCCTCAAGGTGCCTGCGCAGGGCATCTGCGAGCACCGCTTTCAAGTTTTGTTCAGCCACAAACATGTCTTGTTCGGCGGCACCTTGCATGGCACGCAACTCCTCTTCAAGTTCAAGAATTCGGGTTTGGGCGATCTCCAATTCATCCTGAGACGCTTGGCCACTTTGGGCGTATTCCAGCAATTCTTGCGCCTCTTGCTGAAGAGGCAACGCATCTTCTTGCAATTGTTGCTCCCTTGCTTCCAATTGCAATTGAAGGTTGGCTTGCATGGTTTGGAGAAGTGTCATGCCTTGTTGCAGGCTGTCCCCATGAACATAGGCCACCA
>JAOIQU010000074.1 GCA_028141885.1 Flavobacteriales bacterium
CGGTGATAATGTACCAACGTCGGCCAGGAAAGATGGGAAAGGACCTTGGAAGGACCACCGGCTGGATTCACCGCACCACGCTCAAACAGCGAGGTGTGATGCAAAAAACAGGCGTGGCGTACAGTCACATCGACGACGAGGGATTCCACGTGACCCTGGAAGATGGTACGCCGTTTGTCCAACAAGTGGATCACGTAGTGGTCTGTGCGGGCCAAGAGTCTCACCTACCTGAAGCCCTGATTCACCCCAACATGACTTACATCGGAGGGGCGAGGAATGCGAAAGGCATCGACGCCCAACGGGCCATCAAGGAGGGCATGCTGCCCTTGAATTCGTTGTGATCAACGTCCCAATTCGAGAACGCGATCCCTGGCGTCAGTCAAGAGCTTGTCGACGGTTCCGTCAGATGAAAAGGGCGCGCCGACACGCACGCGAATGGATTTGTTCGATGGCTTGAACATCCATGCGTCGGGCGGCAAGCGGTCGAGTGTGCCCTCAATGTGCATCGGAACGATGTGGGCACCTCCGGCCTTGGCAAGGTGGAATGCTCCTTTTTTGAATGCCTGAATGGAACCGTCGACAGAGCGTGTGCCTTCGGGGAACACCAACACGCTTCGGCCCGCTTTGAGGGTTTGTGTGAGTTGGTTCACGGCCTGTTCCGAAGAAGCACGGTTGCCGCGCTCCACGAAAACCGTTCCGGCCAATTCATTCAACTTTCCCAAAAGTGGCACCTTGCGGATGCTGGCCTTGCTCAGGAAGACGATGGGCCAGGGACTTGCGCTGAACGCCGCATTGATGTCGATGAGACTGGCGTGATTGGCCACCAAAACAACGCCCTTGCCGGCGTCTGCCAAGGCTTGTGCTTCAGGGTGGATGTCAATGTCCAATTTGGCCCCGACAACCCATCGCAATAAAGGCCGTGACCAAAAACGCCGCCCCACATTCCACATCATCCAATCTCCGCCGCTTGGATTGACTCCCATCGCCACCAGACCCACAATGCTGCTCAAGGTGGTGTGCAAGAGGGCGAGGAGGGTGATCAACGGGGACAACAACCAACCTAGAACGATCATGGCTCAAAGATGTGGGAAAGTGAGCTGTTTCCACTTGCCAGGTTCCAGATCATTCAGTGAATAGGAAGCCATGGCAACCCGAATCAATCGCAGGGTGGGCAACCCAACGGCTGCCGTCATGCGTCGCACTTGGCGGTTCTTGCCTTCGTCGAGGGCAAGTTCAATCCAACTGTCAGGAATGGTGGCTCGTTCGCGGATGGGCGGATTTCGTGCAGGCCACGATGGTTGAATGACATGCGCCTTGCATCCCCTCGTGACGAAGGGTTTCCCCTTGACGCGAAGCTCCATTGGAAGTTCAAGTTGACGCAACTGTTCGGAAGTGGGCACGCCCTCCACTTGCGCATGGTAGGTTCGGATGTGGCCATTTGCCGGGTCGAGCATGCGCGTTTTGAACGCATTGTCATTGGTGAACAGCAGCAAGCCTTCGCTGTCGGCGTCAAGCCGACCGATGGAATAGACGTCTGAGCCAAAGGGCGGATCCAGCCGACCCCATCCTGATTTGGCCCCCTCGTCAGAGTGTTGACTCAAAATGCCAAAAGGCTTGTTGAGCATGTACAAGACACGGGCCATCACTCCACCCAATCGGCGACAAACACATTGGTGTTGCGCGTTCGACCGTTGTTTCTGTTTGAACTGAAAGCCAGCTTCGTGCCGTCTGACGAGAACATGGGGAAGCTGTCGAATGCTTCGTCAAAGGTGATTTGCTCCAGTCCACTGCCGTCGAGGTTGATCATGAAGATGTTGAACGGGAATCGGCCGGTCTTGTGATTCGATGAGAACAACACTTTGTCGCCACTTGGGTGAAAAAACGGTGCCCAATTCGCCCCGCCGAGCGTTGTGATTTGCTTTATCTCGGAACCATCCTCCTTCGCAACAAACAATTCCATGGAGGTGGGTTCCACCATGTTTTGCTTAAGCAGAGCCTTGTATTTCTCAACTTCTTCCTCGGTTTGGGGCCTTGAGGCACGCCACAACAACCATTCGCCATCAGGAGAAAAGAATGCGCCCCCGTCATAACCGAGGGTGTTGGTCACTTGTCTGACATTGCGCCCATCCAGGTCGCATGTGTACAAATCCAAGTCCCCGTTCCGTGTGCTGGTGAAGACCATCCGGTCGCCTTTGGGGCTGACTGTCGCTTCGGCGTCGTATGACGAGCTCGCCGCAATCACATTTTTATCATTGGTGTTGAGGTTGTGCAAGACCAAGTCGTATGTCGGATAGATGGGCCAGACATATCGACCTTCTGGCCCACGTTCGGGCACTTCTGGGCAGGCGCTGTCAGCTTGTTCGGTGGTGGCGTAAACGACCACGGAATCTCCTGGCAAGAAATAAGGACATGTGGTGCGCCCCAAACCGCTGCTCACCCGAAACGGCCGCATGTCCGCGTCAGGTGTGCTCAATGAATCA
>JAOIQU010000075.1 GCA_028141885.1 Flavobacteriales bacterium
TACTCACTGCGCGGCAAATCGGACCATTACGCCTTTGTGGAGGTGTTGCCCAAAACCGGACGCCATCACCAAATCCGGGCCACCATGGCCCAGCTCGAATGTCCCATCAAGGGAGACGTGAAATACGGAGCCCGTCGCACCAACGACAATGCGTCCATTCATCTGCATGCTCGCCGAATCGATTTCATTCATCCCGTGAAACGAGAGACGGTGTCCATTTTGGCACCGCCCCCTGACGACGTGTTGTGGGATGCGTTTGTCGCCATCGATCGGGGGCTTCGCTGAGCCGTGGATGCCGCGTTGACAAGTTTTAGATGCATGTGAAACCAGAGGTGCTTGAAGGGTGCGTGGAGGCCGTTATTTTTGGGTCCACATTGACACAATTCCATGAGCACCCCTGAACACCACCGTTGCCTGATCGTCGGATCGGGTCCTGCCGGATACACCGCTGCCATCTACGCCGCTCGTGCGGACATGAAACCCGTCCTTTACCAAGGCCAACAACCTGGAGGTCAACTGACTGAGACGACCGAGGTCGACAATTTCCCGGGCTATCCTTCCGGTATCAATGGTCCCCAAATGATGAAAGACCTCGAAGACCAAGCCAAGCGCTTCGACACCGACGTGCGTTACGGTTGGGTCACAAAAGTGGACTTCAGCGGGCCCGTGCACAAGGTTTGGGTTGGGGACAACCAGGAAAAAGAAATCCACGCCGACACGGTGATCATCAGCACGGGCGCTTCCGCCAAGTGGCTAGGCCTCGAAAGCGAACTCCGTCTGCGTGACCTCGGTGGCGGCGTCAGTGCATGCGCCGTGTGCGACGGGTTTTTCTATCGCAACCAAGAGGTGGTGATTGTCGGTGCGGGAGACAGCGCGTGTGAAGAAGCGAGCTACCTCGCCAAACTGTGCACCAAGGTGACCATGCTCGTTCGTCGTGATGTGATGCGTGCGTCGAAAGCCATGCAACACCGCGTCAACAGCCTCGAAAACATCGAAGTCCTCTACAACACGGAAACGGTGGAAGTGCTCGGTGAAGAGGCCGTGGACGGTGTGAAGGTCAAAAACAACCTGTCCGGTGAAGAGCATGTGATTACTGCCACGGGCTTCTTTGTGGCCATCGGTCACAAGCCCAACACCGACGTCTTCAAAGGATTCATCGACCTGGACGAACAGGGCTACATCCTCAACGCGGAACCTGGCACAAGCCGAACCAACGTCGAAGGCGTCTTCGTGAGCGGCGACGCGGCAGACAAGGTTTACCGTCAAGCGATCACCGCGGCTGGTACTGGCTGCATGGCCGCACTGGACGCCGAGCGCTACCTCGCTGAAAAAGGCCTGCACTGATCGCAGCACCCATGTACCTCTCTCGCATCCTTCTCACCTTGCTGTGTGTCGGGATGCTTGTGGAGTGCCAGCGCGGCAACAGCCCAGCTGACCCTGGCGCATCGTTGGGTCGTCAGGCAGCAACAAACCCCGACACCACTTCCGTCGTCAGTGCGACTGAGGTTCCGGCGGTGTTCATTCCACCAATCGCGGAACTGCTTGGACACGTCAATCCTGCACAAGACACGGCTTTTGAGGCGTTGCCCGCACGCATGTCGTCCCGATCAGGACTGTTCATGCGCCAAGAAGCTTCCGCAGCATTCCAACGCATGTACGATGCCGCGAAAGAAGACGGTCTCACCTTGACAGCACTGAGTGCGACCAGGCCCTTCAGTCATCAAGCCTCGATTTGGAACCGGAAATGGAACCGCCCTCAAGCCATGGGGCTGGCACCCTTTGACCGGGCCCTAGACATTCTTCGCTACAGCTCCATGCCCGGCAGCAGCCGCCACCATTGGGGCACCGATGTGGATGTCTACAGCTTGGAGCCTGAGACCTTTGATTCCGGAGAAGGTGCCCAAGTGCTTGCTTGGCTCAGGGAGCATGCCGGCAACTTTGGATTTGTGGAAGTCTACACCGCCGACTCCCTTCGTCCGGGCTATCAACCTGAAGCGTGGCACTGGAGTTACCTGCCGCTCGCTGGTCCCTATTTGGAATCCATCAACGACGCTGCAAAAAATGGTACGCTTCCTCGTTTTGAAGGGTTTGAAGGCGCCGAACTCGCGGACTCGCTTCGCATCGTTGAGGACTTTGTCAACGGAGTCAACCGCGCGCTCTGAAGACAATCACTTGTCCAACGTCCACACAGGAACGTCTTCTCCGAGCACAACCCGTCCGACATTGACGACGCCGGGATGACGGGAGAGCAATTCCATTTCCTGGACATGCACATCGACAAACCCATCGTAGACCTCCATCAAATGTCCCATGATGGTGAGCATGGTTTCCCGTGAGTCTGTGACGGCCCAAAGCCTGAACGTCACTTCCCTGTCATTCCCAGGTTCTTGAACCTTACACACATTCCATACGTTTGGGACCTGAGTCAGAATGGCTCCTCCTTCTTCCG
>JAOIQU010000076.1 GCA_028141885.1 Flavobacteriales bacterium
GAAGCCGAACACCCTCAAAGTCCTTTGCCAAACAAGGAAGGTCGCGATGGGCAATGACAAGCAGCATTCATTGAAATCTCGTCACCTAACTTGTGAGCATGGGATTGAAACTTGATCAAAGGAGAATCTGGCTGATTGCCCCAGGCGAGGGAGAGAGACTTTGGCACAAATGGGAACGCAACAGCGAAATCACCCTAGGCTACGGCACGGATTTTGGTGATGCCAGTTTGTTGCCTGACGAACAAGCAATCAAGGCTCGAATTCAACAGACGACAGGAAAGTCCAATCCTTTTAATGACGTTCGAGCAATCCAAGACTTCACTCACGAGATGTCCATTGGCGATGTCGTTTTTGTGAAGCAAGGGCGTGATGGCCTTCTTGGAATCGGTGAGGTCGCAGGACCGTATGTGTACGACTCATCGAGAGATGAGTATCAGCACACCAGAAAAGTGGTGTGGTTAAAAACGGGGGAATGGACAAGAGAGGAATCAGGCCCAGTGAAAACCTTGACTGAAATCACATCCTACGACTGGCAGCGCCACGAGTCCTTAATCTTTAATGGCCCCCCAGAACGCTGCTGGATTTTCCAGGGCAATCCCTCCCGTTATGACTTTCAGGAGGCATTGAAAAATGGAACACTCGACACATTCCAAGTTTCAACACACAAAAGCACAATCAAACCTGGAGACAAGGGGATTCTATGGCTAACTGGATCCAAAAGAGGTTGCTACGCCCTGCTTGAAGTGTCATCGGAACCTTTCAATTCTGAGGATCTCGATGACAACAACTGGCGTTCAGAAAGAATGACTGGGAAACAAGTCTCAATCAAAGTCACACACGACTTCTCACAGCACCCTATATACGCCGAAGACATCGAATCGAGTCCCTTGCTGATGGAGATGAACATTGGCTATCAGGGCACAAATTTTCAAGCCTCTCTCGGTCAATATGAGCTTCTCAAATCCATGGGCGAGTTTCCGAAGGTGGCTTTGGGCGAGAAGGAACATGTCTGGTTGATTCATGCTGGCCACCATGAAGTAGGAGAGCATGGCCAGCACTGGCGCAAGTACCTGGACGAAGGGATTGTGACCATGTCAAAGAATGTTGGCGACCTGAACGATTTTTCGGACAAAGCAGCCATTGAACAAGCATTGCAAGACTTGAGGCCAGCCAATGCTCGTTCGAGTCGTCCTTCGCAAACGGCCCTTGCATACGAGCAATTTTCCCGCTCCATGAAAATTGGAGATGTGGTGGTAGTCCGCAGCCATCAGTTCTTTGTAGGTGTCGGAAGGATCAAATCGGACTACTTCTTTGATGAGTCCGATTCCGCCAGTCCTCACAAGCGCGAGATCGAGTGGCTCTTGCAGGGCCAGACCTGGGCGCCTCCTGGTTGGACATGGAAAAAGCTGACTGAAATTCGGAAATACAGCCGAGAAACCGGAAGCTCCGCAGGGTACGAAAATTGGCTGGCCTTGGCCAACCGTCACTTCTTGACACCTGGGTCATTTCCTGTGCAAACCTGGTGGGTGAATCAAGGCTCAAGCTTCGACCCAAACAACCCACAAGTGTGGGCGCCCAAAACCATGAGCAACGGCAACGTAAACCGTTATCACCGTTACGTTCAAGACATCAAAAAAGGAGATCTTCTTGTGCACTACTCAAGAGGGATACAAGGGTTTTCGATTGCCAAACATAACGCCGAGGATCGCATCAACCCCTTTGGGGAAGGTCAATGGGAGGAGTCGGGATTTGGTCTCGATGTGGACTTTTATCCGCTTGATGAAACCGTTGCCCTTTCCATTCTTCAAGGCATTGAGGGGTTCGCTGATGAACTTCAAGATTTGATCAAAACAGATCACCCCTTTGACAAACGCGGCGAAGTCAAGCAAGGCTACATGTTCCCTTTCAGCTTGGCGATGCTTGTCGACATTCAAGACAACATCTCGTTCTCTTTTCCAGAGCCCATCCGAGGATTCATGCGAGGGCTCCAAGCCACCCAAGAATCGACCTCTTCTTTCACTGACGACACCACCAACACGATGGACCCTCAAGAATCAACTTCCAGGCCAGCGATGCCCACGAACAAGATCTTCTATGGCCCTCCTGGGACAGGAAAGACCTACCATCTCCAGTCCAAGCTGATCGGCAAATACCAGTCCAAAGCCAGCGAATTGTCTCGTGAGGAGCTGTTAGACCAATACGCCTCCAAAATGACGTGGGCCGATGTCTCGGCAGTTGCATTGATCCAGTTGCAGGAAGCCTCCATCTCTGAATTGATGGAGCACGAGCTGGTTCTGGCCAAGAGTCGCATTTCATCGAGCAAGAGCGTCAGAGCAACCCTGTGGGGCACAATCCAAGAACATGTTCCAGAGGAGTGCGAGCTGGTCAACGTCTCTCAGCGTCGAAATCCA
>JAOIQU010000077.1 GCA_028141885.1 Flavobacteriales bacterium
GAGGGAAAAGGCCTCAATGAAGGGGCAGGTGTCGCCGCCTGTCTGAAACACTTTTTAGGCTATGGTGTGCCTGCATCCGGAAAGGACAGGACGGAAGCTTACATCTCAGACCTCGAAATGTGGGAACATCACATTCCGCCATTCCAGGCGGGCATTGATGCAGGGGCTTCAACAGTCATGGTGAATTCGGGGTCAGTCAATGGAGAACCTGTACACGCATCTTTCGGCTTACTTACCACGTTGCTTCGGCAGCGGATGGGTTTTGAGGGGGTTGTGGTTTCTGATTGGCAGGATGTCATCCGACTTCATACGCGACATCATGTCGCATCGAGCCATCGCGAGGCGGTGAAAATGGCCATTGAGGCGGGCTTGGACATGAGTATGGTGCCAAACGAATATTCCTTTTGTGAGCATTTGTTGGACCTGGTGAAGATGGGTGAAATTGCAGAAGAGAGAATTGACGAAAGCGTCCGTCGAATCTTGACCTTGAAAGTGAAGTTGGGGCTGTTTGAATTTCCTGGAGTAGAGGCAGGCGCGGTTCAGGAATTTGGTTTGGCGGAATACAAAGACGTTGCGTTGGAAACGGCTGAAGCTTCGCTCGTGTTGCTGGAGAATAAAGGCGATATTCTTCCTTTTGAAGGCACTGAGAAACTTTTGGTCGTTGGACCCACAAGCGCTTCACTTGGGCCACTTCACGGATGTTGGTCATACTCATGGCAGGGTTCTGTAGAGGATGCTTATCCCAAGGAAACATTGACGGTCGTGCAAGCGATGAGAGCGGTTTTTGGAGAGGACAACATCATTTGTCCCGTTGAAAAGGGCTTCGACGATGCTGCGCATTTTGATTTGGATTTGAACAGCAGCGCTGCCGAGGCTGACGCAATCGTGCTTTGCCTCGGGGAAAACGCGTATGCAGAATCTCCTGGGGTCATCGATGACCTTCACCTGCCCTCGGAGCAAATTGATTTGGCGAGGCGAGCCCTCCAAACAGGCAAGCCAGTTGTTCTGCTGCTTCTTGAAGGCCGAGGACGCCTGGTCTCTGCATTCATTGATGACGTGGACGCTGCCCTCTTGGCGCTTCTTCCGGGCTCCCAAGGTGCCCTTGCGATTGCCCGTACGCTCAGAGGGCTGTCGAATCCGAGCGGGGTGCTTCCGTTCACCTATCAGCGTCACTCAGGAGACCTCATTCCCTACGACCACCGATTCACGTCCAAAGTGACCCAAGGACCTCCTGGCGTCTTTACGGACGAGGGCTTCCGTCCCCAATGGCTCTTTGGGCATGGCCTGACTTACAGCAACTTGAAGTTGGACATCCTTGAAGTGTCGAGTCCTCAAAACAAACTGGGCGAACCGGTTGAGGTGAGTTACCAAATTTCCAATCCAAGTGCGCGCGACGCTGTCAAAACATTGGATGTATTTGTCGGCGACGATTTTGCCAGTGGCTTGGCCCCACGGAAAAGGGTTCTCGTTGAGTTTGATCGGGTCACCGTGCCAGCCAACGAGGAAGTGAGAGGTTCCATCACGATCCCGAGCGATGCCTTCGGTTTTGTCGACAGAGAAGGTGAGATGAATTTTGAAGCCGGGACATTCACTGTGGAGCTGTCGGGCGAGATTGTGACCTTACGTCTTTCAGATTGACTTTCACAATCTATCGCCGCGGGATTCTCGCTGTGGTTTGTTGAGTTGGCCAACCTATTCTTGCGGCCAAAAGTTCCAGTGCAACGGCATCTCCTGGGGGATGGATGACTTTGCCGTTTGATGTAATGTGCCAAGTTTTTTCTCCCAAAGACCGCCATCCCAAAGACACGTTGGGATTCTCGTGCATCACAGTCAGGCCTGCATCTGCGTTAGCGAGCTTTGCTTGCTTGAGCTCATCCTGCGCTGTACGCTTTTCAAACATAGAGATGAGGGTTGTTTCTTCCATGAGGCCTAGATCACGCTCTTTTGAAAAGGCCAGTTCCAATTTCTTTTGCAGAGCGATCAGCGTGTCGGCATAGGCCGCTTCATTGCTCAAATCGTTCAGTTCCCATGGGTCTTCTGAGGTATGGTACAGTTCAAATGATTCGCGTCTTCCTCTCTTCCAAGTGTACCACGGCTGAATTTCCTTCGCTGCCAAAGAGTCAATCACTTGGGTGGTGTTCATACGCTGGCGGTAAGCCAATTCAAGCCCTTGCGGCTTTTCGGGGAAGTCGTTTCTCACGAGTCTCCAAGCGGCCGTTCGGATGGTTCGCCTTCTGTCCAATTGTTCATC
>JAOIQU010000079.1 GCA_028141885.1 Flavobacteriales bacterium
CTGTCCACGTTGACCGGCAAGTACGGCGAGGAAGGGGATCAGCTGATTTTCAAGATCCTCAACAATGGGGATTTCCTGGCAAAAGCCAATGGCGATGCGTTGGACGCACGAGACAGCAAGGCTTTAACGTCGAGCATCAGCAAGAAAGCGTTGCGTTACGATTTGACGATTCCGTTCGCACGGTTTGTGGTGATGAACCGGAACGAATTGACCTTTCCGTTCAAGCGTTACCAAGTCCAAAACGTGTGGCGCGGGGATCGACCCGGCAAAGGGCGCTACCAAGAATTCACCCAGTGTGACTGTGACATCATCGGCTCCGAGAGCATGCTTTGTGAGTTGGAGTTGGTCCAAATCTTCTCCGAGGGGCTGAGTCGCCTCAGTGTGCCGGGCTTCCGAATCATGATGAACGATCGCCGTGTCCTCAAAGCACTGGCGAGCGCAAGCCAGGTCAGCGAAAGTCATTTCACAGATTGGACCACAGCCGTCGACAAGCTCGACAAAATCGGCATGGATGGCGTGGTTCGCGAATTCCAGGAACGCGGTCTTGCGCCCTCGGCAGGGGAAGTTTTGGCGACGCTGGTGGCCAAGCGATCAGAACCCGATGTGACGGCAGGACTCGCTTCGATCGAAGACATGATTTCCGCTGACAAAGACGGAGTCGATGCATTGGATGCGTTGAGAACGTTGGTCCAACAAGCCCAGGATTCAGGCGTTCCGGCAGATCAACTTCGCTTCGACCCACTCTTGGCGAGGGGTTTGGATTACTACACGGGAGCCATTTTTGAGGTGGTCGTGGAGGACTCGCCAGTGGGCAGCATTTGTGGTGGAGGACGCTACGACGACCTCACAGGCATTTTTGGTTGGTCAGGGTTGAGCGGAGTGGGCGTGAGCTTTGGGGCCGATCGAATTGAAGATGTCCTCAACCACTTCGACGCTTGGCCCACTTTGGCCACTGATGGCCTTGATGTCATGGTGGTCCAAATGGAAGGAGGCAGCCTCTCGCAAGAACTCGCCGTGGTCACTGCAATGCGCAGTCAGGGCTTGTCGACAGAATTGTATCCGGACGCCGCCAAATTGAAGAAGCAGTTCAAATACGCCAACGACAGGGGGGTGCGATGGGTGGTGGTTTTAGGTAAAGAGGAATTAGAAACGGGAACGATTGCGCTCAAAGACATGCACGAGGGCGTGCAACATCAAGTCAGTCTCGAAGAGGGGACGGAACTTGTGAAGGCAAGGTGAGTGGTTCCACAGCAGGAAGGACTTGCCTGCGGCCGTTCAGCGATTCAAAATGCAGTCGACCTCCCTGGGCAGAGAAGGGCCAAGTCAGGCCGACGTTGTTTTGACGAAATTGTTGAATCAAAAGTTGAACAATATGAGGTCTATCAAACTCATCTTCAATTAGATGTGATTCAATTTCTATCTCATTCGGAAGTTGGTTTCTTGACGCCAGACAAAGCGTTTTGTGAATGTGAATGAGGTTGGGTTGCAGCGTGGTCCAAGGCATGTGAGATCGCTGCCCGATGTCCAACACCAACCGCAGGGTTTTGCCCGTGGCGTCTAAGAGGGTCTCCACATGTTCCAGGTCCGAAGAACCACCTTTCGTGAGCCGCTTTTCCACCACGCCAAGGAGCCATTCTGTTTCCTCTTTCAGAGACAGAAGTGTGGTGTACGACGCCTTTTCTTCCATCAATTGCTGCTCTTTGCGGAAAAGCTCTTCCATGCGCATGCTGAGGTTCTTGGCATGCATGATGCGTTCTTGAAGGCTTTGCAAATTCGGCGGGTTTCTCTTCACGGCAGCGGTGGAGGTGGCAAGCCACCATCCAACTGCGAGGCTTGTCAGCGCCCCTGCCAATGTGACCTCCATCATCCCTCTCGGCTCGGGCTTTGAATCCAGCGTCGCGCAGACGCAAAGGGACTTGCTCCCCCTGTGCGAACTTCGTCTTCCAGCGCTCGCCAAAGCTCGGATTTGTGATGCATGTGCGATTCAATGAGCAATTGCCGAGCATGCCTGTGCATGGCCTCGGTTTGCTGGGTTGTGCGCTGCGCCTTCCACCATCCAGAGGTCTTCCATGTGCTCTGCAGGCGAAGGATGTGTTCCCACAAATCCGGATGTCCTTCACCAGTCATGCTGGAGACAAGGAGCACTTCTGTG
>JAOIQU010000083.1 GCA_028141885.1 Flavobacteriales bacterium
GAAGGCATGGCCCATGGTGCCATGCGCATTTTGTCCAACGAGGCACTTCCATTGTTCAAGCAACAAGCCAAACGCCGCGCTCAGCAGTTCACGATCCAAACCA
Organism: Flavobacteriales bacterium; assembly: GCA_028141885.1. The sequence continues at coordinate 104 of JAOIQU010000083.1, forward strand.
TCCTGCCGCAATACCTCAAGGTCTACGCTGAGGCCCTCCACAACACAGATTCATGAGCAGTTCCAAAATCGGCCACCGCATCGTGCTGTCGTCCTCAGGAGACCGGTGGATCGCCACCATTTCCTCTGAGATTCCAGCCTGGCAAAAACAATCGCTGGGCCTGTGGTTTGGCGCATGGATGGCCTTGGGTGCCATGCTCATTTACGGCGTCGCCACCTTCCCGGGCTCAGAGCGCACCTTTTACTTCATTTGCCTTGGCTTCTGGACGTTTTTCGCGGTCCGCGCATGGCGGGCCGTGCGTTGGCGCCGCAACGGCTTGGAAGTGGTTCAATTGAGTCGCGAGGGACTCGAGCTCAGAATGGACCACGGCACAATCAAGGGTCGCACCACCCTGCTCCCACTGAGCACGTTAGGCGAAGCTGTGGTGCCTGAGCCCAATCCACGTTCCTTTCTGGAGTCGATGGAACAGCAATTTTGGGTGGTCGGAGGCGACCGCATCCACCTTGCGGCGAACGGCAAAACGTACGTGTTTGGCAAGCAACTCGACCCTCGTGATGCCCAGCAACTCGCCAAGGCCTTCAACCAAAGGGTGAAGAAGCTGATCCGGTGAGGGCATCCATCGCCGCCAAATACCCTTGAACGCCCATGCCAGAAATGCACGATGTGGCTGCTTCAGCAGTCAGGCTTCGCTTGCGGAAATCTTCGCGGGCGTGAATGTTGCTGAGGTGGACCTCGATGACTGGAATGGAAATGGCCTCAACGGCATCGCGCAACGCCACGGAAGTGTGGCTGTAACCACCCGGATTGAAGATGACGCCAATGCAATCTCGTTGTGCGTCGTGAAGCGCGTTGATCAGCTCGCCTTCCACGTTGCTTTGGAACGTGTGGAGTTCGACACCGTGCCGATGGGCTTGAGCACCGACCGTTTCTTCCAATTCGGCAAGGGAACTTGAACCATACATGTCGGGATCACGCTGGCCGAGGAGATTCAAATTGGGACCGTGGATCAATGCGATGCGCTTGCTCATTGCAGGACGATGGGTTTGAGGCCGTGGACAAAGAGGACCTCACCCAACCCATTGAAACGTTCAAAGGCATCTTCGCCCATGGTTTCGATGTCGTGTTGGGTGAATCCCAAAATGACAAGGTCCGCTCCCCCTGATTTGTTCTTGATGGTTTGCACAGAACTGGACTCGTGGGTGACGTGCTCGATGTTTTGCTCCGCAATGGGCAGCCGGCCCTCAAGGATGCTTGCCCGCAAGGCCTCCTCTTCTTCTTTGGCGTTCTCACCGTCATGCAAAAAGAACACGCTGATGCTCGCCTCCTGCCATTCGGGATGCCCCTGTAGGATGTACGCCAGCAAAATCATCAAGCTGGAATTGCTCGCGTCTTCAGGGTTGATCCACAAGTGGATGTCGTGTTTGTTGCCAAACTTCCTTCCACTGCTCCGCAACAATGCCAAGTCCAGTCCCGCCGCCACGAGCAACGTAAAATTGTCCAGCAATTGGTCCCGGTTGGCCGGATGATCCGGGGCGTATTCCATCAGGAAGAGGTTGTTTCCTTTTCCAGAGATGCCGGGCAACTGAATGCATTGGGCGATGGCAGACGTGTAGGACGGGCTGATGATGGTGTCGAGGTGCACCCGGCTTTTGTTGCCCCGTGCGCGCTTGACCAGTTGCGCCTGGGCCTTCTTGGCGTCCTCTTGGGTCTCATGAGACAAGAATCCTTTGACAAAATGCATGTAGGTCCCAAACCCATGGCGGTACGCCACCCAACGCACCATGTCGAATCCTTCGCGTCGCAAAAACGTGTCAGGGGAAATGGCGAGCACGAAGGGGCGCCATCCCGTGGCCTCTTCCAAGTCGTCGTCGTCGCTCATTTGCAAGGACAATTGCAACGCCCGCTGCAATTGAAAAATCACCCCGCGGAACAAGCGCACCATCCCTTTTTGGCCTCCTCCCCTTCGAGACACCCACGCGTGAATGCCTCCCATGATGAGCAAACTCGCCGTCGCATAAGTCGGA
>JAOIQU010000008.1 GCA_028141885.1 Flavobacteriales bacterium
TGGTACAATTTTGGGGTTTGCCTCAGTATGATTCTCATTGTCTTGATTGGCACGTTGGCCATTCGGGGACTCACAAAAGCGAGACTTGAAAAATTCAGCGCCATCACGAAAAAGCTGGATCCAAAATTGAACTCGTTGGTAGCTGATGCCATTAACGGGTTTGTTGAAATTTCTACTTTCGGCGCATTCCAAAGCATGCATGAGTTGTTTCTCAGAGAGAAGTGGACGACTTTAAGAATTGCAAGCACCGTAACAGTCATAAATTTTTTACCAAGTAAACTCTATGAAGTTTTGGCCGTCATTGTCATTGCTGGTGGTGTGGGGATTTCTCTTGTCATGGAGCAACCACAAGAAGAGTTTCTAACCCTCTTGTCAGTAATGTCTTTGAGTGCGTATCGCGTGATGCCATCAATGAGTAGAATCAATGCTGTTTTGATGGCCATGAGGGCTCATTCATATGTGTTTGATGCTGTTGAGAAGACCAATGTGAGCTCGAAGTTGCAGCTTGTCAAACAAAGATTTTCGAATAAAGATAAGATCGCGATTGCTTTAGAAGATGTTTCAATGGGATATGGCAAAGAGGCCAAGGAGCTTGTGGTGCAAGGAATTAGCTACACGTTTGAGCCCGGCAGAATCACGGCAATAATTGGACCTTCAGGCAGTGGAAAGACGACAATTTTAAATGGCCTATTAGGGATGAATATTCCGGATGAGGGTAAAATTTCTTTGACGAAAATTGAAGATTCTGGTGACAGCGTAAAATACTTTTTGAACAACGATGTATCTCCACGGAATTGGCTGCCTTCAGTTTCTTACGTCAGTCAACATCCATTTTTCTTTCGAGGTACACTTCGTGACAATTTGACGTTCTTGAAACAGGAATTCCGGTTGAACGAAGAGAAGGTCAAAAAGCTCCTGAAATCCCTATGTTTGAGCAAAGAATTGATAGGCGACCCGATGACTTATAGTCTTGCCGATGGTGGGTCCAATTTAAGCGGCGGCCAAAGGCAACGATTGGCATTGGTCAGGGCTTTGTGTGTGCAACGCCCAGTGTTGATTTGCGATGAGGTAACGAGTGGTCTTGATGACGAAATGAGGGACAAAGTGATTGGCCTTTTACAGGATTATGCGGCCTCTGGTCGGACGGTGATAGTAGTAACCCACGACAGTGAGGTAATTAAACACAGCGATGGTGTTTTAAACCTGAAAGCATGGGAGATATGATTTCAGGTGCACACAAACCGCACTTTCTGCACTTGGCCAAAAATGGAGGCACTTCTATTTACCGGGACAATCCAGAAATTGAGTTTGTTGGGCATGAGAAAATTGCTGATTGCCCGCATAATACGGAGACATTTTGTTTTTGGCGTTGCCCTAAAGAGAGGCTGATTTCATCTTTCAAATACGCAAAAATGCCAGTTTCTTACTGGCATGACAATGTCAATCCGACGCGAGCTAAATGTGGTTCGCATCCTGATTACAGTCTATGCAATAGAAGATCCTTCAAAACAATAGTTTTGTTGGCGTGCCTGCAACAAATTCCGCTTGTTTACAGAGTTCTTAGGCGGGCTGGAATGGCTTTGGATCACCCTGGCTTTTGGCCAGCCACAACATTTGCATGTTCAAGGTCTCGGCAGGTTGATTGGATTCTCAATTTGGAGGAGCTTCCAAACCATTTAAGAATTCTAAATGCAGAATTAGGTGTGGACATCAAATGTTCAATTGGAAGAGAGAATTCGAGTCCTTCCCCTTCAAGTCGTTTAAAGATTGAGGGATTGATTTCTTACCTCCACTTTTGGGCATTCAGGAGGGATTATCTCATTTACGAGCAAAGTCAACGAGGTGTGTTGAAGTGTGTTAAAGGACATTTTGTGACTCACACTTACAATTGAGCTGTTTGTCTATGGCGCCCCTATACCCACTTCTTTTTTCTGCTCTCCTTCTAGGATTCAATTATTACTGCTTGGTCAATCGGAGGTCGTCTTGGTTCCTGAATTTAATGGTGATGCATGTTGTGCTAACCGCGGTCGTAGCTCCTTGGCTGGGCTATGAGATATTTGACCGACAGGGATTGAGTGTTGTTTGGAATAAACAGATGGTGATTCCCTTTGGAGAGTATTTTTCATTTGTGATCCCTGCTGTTGCCTGTTATCAATTCGGTCTTTTCTTTGGGGGGAGAGAGCTATTCTCTTCTCGTTGGCAACTTTTATGGCCTGTGGAAAGGACTTGGCCTTTGGTCGTCGGCATTGTCAGTTGGACGATCAAATTGATGTCTGCCACCCTTTGGTATTCGTTAGGCCTATTGCCACGAATATTCTACTTGGGCCTGCCAATTTTTTTGTTTTGGCATTGTTCCAAAGCGGAAAATCGATTGGAAAAAATGTTGTCCATTGGAGCTACAATCTTGTGGGTTGCAGATTATTTAAGAGGAGGGATGTTTGGGGAATTGATCATTATTACCGCATTGATTTTTCTGTCGTCAGTCAAAAAAATGAGTTGGGGCAGAATGAGTATTCTCACTCTGTCGTTCATGGCTTTATTGAGTGCTATTCAAACCTCAAAAGAAGAGTATCGAGTCAATTTGAGTCTTGGTCAAAGCGTTTACGATTCAATGGCTTCTTCGGCGAAGGTTTCCCTGCCTAATTCTCAAACGGAATTTTTCAAATTGAATTGGCGGATGAACCAGGGACAACTAATCAGCGAAGTGATGGCTTACACTCCTTCAGAAAGGAGTCACAGCTCTTCAATGTTGTTCGAGGAGATTCTTGCCGTTCTCGTTCCTAGATTTCTTTGGAAAGACAAACCCGGGGTTGGTGGAGCTCTCAAAATAAAGAACTACACCAGTGTGAAGAGCAACACAGATCAGACAAGCTTTAATATTTCTTTTCTTGGAGATTTCTGGATTGCACTTGGTTCCTATGGCATCATACTTTGTTTCTTTTGGGGCCAGGTTCAGGCGAGGGTATTTCTTTTCCTACTGGAATTGGTGCGACAAAATTGGATGTCATTCGGGCAAATGCTCCTTTGCCTTCTTTATTTCGATGCCGCTGAAACTGATTTGTACGCAGCCTTGAATTGGGTCTTGAAGGTGGGTACATTGATTTTGATTGTCAATCAATTAAGTGCTCTGATGAGGAGAGGCCGCTCGTGGGACAAAAAAAGTCTTGCATCATGAAAGGTGTTCCCAAAAAGCCGTTTGCCTTGCGATGTGCCCATTTCTTTTCAAGAGTTGGCGTTAGGCTCGGGGGAAAATCCAGTCGTACTAGGTCAGTCAAATTTGGGGATAAATTGTTTGTGGTGCCCAATACCACAGAGCCTTGTTATTTTCAATTCGTAGCACACAGGGCATACGAGATAGAGGTGGTCAAGCATCTGGCACGCGAGATTGGAATCGGTGGAACTTTTGTGGATGTTGGTGCCAATTGTGGGCTGATTTCGTTCCAATTGGCATTGCTACGACCCGATTTGCATTTTGTTTGTATCGAGCCGAATGCTGCACTAATTCCATTATTGCAGGCCAATCTCGAGTTCTGTCATTCTGTCAAAATTGTACCAAAAGGACTGGCGAATTCAAATGGACTGACAACTCTCTATGTAGACGACTCTCGACCCGGGCAAAGTTCAATGAAATACAAAATAGAAAATGGGTATCCTAAACTGATTCCAACGGTGTCAGTTGAAGATGTTATGAAAGAAATCCTCTCAGCAAAACCAACTGACATCGCGATTAAAGTAGATTGTGAGGGAATGGAACCCGAAATACTTTCAAGCCTATTACAGTTAGATTGCCGAGTTCCATTGGTCGTATTCGAATCCTTTGAGAGAGCAAGAAATTATGATTCCAAATCTCGAGTGATTGAAATGATGGAAAACAATGCCTATTTCATAGAGCCCCTCTTGTGGGAAGAAAATTCCCCTTACATGTGGTCGGCAAAGCTCAGTACTTGACCTGACTAAGAGAAAATTTAACCGACGACTCCAGCCGCCACCGTCAGATGTGTGGACGGGTCGACGAGAATGAAGGAGCCCGTGGCGCGGTTGTCCTTGTAGCCGTCTGTGAGGAGGGGGGAGGCCGTTTTGATTTTCACCCGCGCCATGTCGTTGGCGCCGATGGTCACGTCATCTTCCACACGGTGAAGCGTGTTGATGTCGATGCGGTAGAGGACCTCCGTGATCTTCGCCTGAAGGTTGCGGGTGGTGTGACGCAGGACGTAGCGCGTCGCAGGGTTGAGGGGCGCCTCGCTGAGCCAACAAATGCGTGCGTCGAGGGCTTGGGTGCTCTCAGGCTGGTTGTTGGCGCGAACCAACATGTCACCTCGGCTTAGGTCGATGTCGTCAGTGAGGGTCATGGTGACGCTCAATGGGGGGAAGGCCTTGTCGAGGGGAGAGTCGCCCACGAGGATTTGGTCGATGGTGCTTTCCTTGCCGCTGGGCAGGGCCATGACTTTGTCGCCGGGTTTCCAAACCCCAGATGCGATGCGTCCCGCATAGCCCCTGAAGTCACGGTGGGCGTCGGTTTGGGGTCGGATCACGTATTGGACTGGGAACCGGCAGTCTTGGAGGTTTCGGTCCGCACCGACATGCACCGTTTCGAGGTGGTGAAGAAGGGTGCCTCCGCCGTACCAAGGTGTGTTGTCGGACCGGGCCACCACATTGTCCCCATGCAGGGCGCTGATCGGGATGAATTTGATGTCCGTGATGTCAAGGCGAGAAGAGAAGTTCTTGTACGCCGAGACGATTTCGTTGAAGCGGTCTTCGCTGTAGTCGACCAAGTCCATCTTGTTCACGCAAACCACCACGTGACGCAGGCCGAGCAGGGATGCGATGAAGCTGTGGCGGTGGGTTTGCTCAAGCAGACCGTGACGGGCGTCGATGAGGATGATCGCGAGGTTGGCGGTCGAGGCGCCGGTCACCATGTTTCGGGTGTACTGGATGTGACCAGGGGTGTCGGCGATGATGAACTTGCGCTTGGGCGTGGCGAAGTAACGGTAGGCGACGTCGATGGTGATGCCTTGTTCGCGCTCCGCCTTGAGGCCGTCCGTGAGGAGGCTGAGGTCGGTGCCGTCGATGCCTTTTTGGCTTGAGGCCGATTCCACGGCCTCGAGCTGGTCCTCAAAAATGCTTTTGCTGTCGTAAAGCAGGCGCCCAATGAGGGTGCTCTTGCCGTCGTCGACGCTGCCCGCGGTGGTGAACCGGAGTAGGCCGTTGTGGTCGGGTGTGGTTGCTGCTGCCATTGCTTCGTGCCTTCGCGTGTTCAACGTGACGGGTTAGAAATACCCTTCTTTTTTGCGGTCCTCCATGGCGCTTTCGCTGCGCTTGTCGTCCATGCGTCCACCGCGCTCTGTGATTCGGGTGGCGGCCACCTCGTCGATGATTTGTTCAAGGGTGTCGGCGTCGCTTTCAAAAGCGCCGGTGATCGTGAGGTCGCCGAGGGTCCGGAAACGGACATGCATCATCTCGGGTGTCTCCTCGGGGCGGAGGTTGAGGTGGTCGGAGTGGGCGAGGATTTGGCCTGCGCGACGGATGCACATGCGGTCATGCGCGAAGTAGAGCGAAGGCAGGGCGATGTTCTCGCGGAGGATGTAGTTCCACACGTCGAGCTCCGTCCAGTTGTTCAGCGGGAAGACGCGGAAGTGCTCGCCTGGCGCGTGCATGCCGTTGAACAAATTCCACAACTCGGGGCGCTGGTTCTTGGGATCCCACTGGCTGAAATCGTCGCGGTGGGAGAAGAAGCGTTCCTTGGCGCGTGCCTTTTCTTCGTCGCGCCGCGCCCCGCCGATGCACGCATCGAATTGGTGTTCTTCGATGGTGTCGATGAGCGTCGTCGTTTGGAGGCGGTTGCGGCTCGCGTTCGCGCCGGTTTCTTCCTGGACTTTGCCGGAGTCGATGGTCGCCTGGACGCTGCCGACGATGAGACGGGCGCCGAGTCGCTCGACGAGGTTGTCGCGGAACTCGATCGTCTCGGGAAAGTTGTGTCCTGTGTCGATGTGTACGAGCGGCATCGGGATGCGTCCAGGGGCGAAGGCCTTCGCCGCGAGGTGAGTCACCACAATGCTGTCTTTACCTCCAGAAAAGAGGATCGCAGGTCGGTCGAATTGGGCCGCGACTTCACGCAGCACGTAAATGGACTCGGCTTCGAGTTCCGTCAGATGATCGAGGTTGTAGGTCGAGTCGCTCATGAGTCGTGTGCGGTCGCGTTCGTGTTGTTGTTTTTGTCTTCTCTTCCCAAGCGGCCGTAGCGGAACCACGCCCGTTCGTGAAAGTAATACAACAGGGTTTTGGACGCCATTTCAAACCCGCCAATGGTCAGTCCCATGGTCGCGTCGCCGGAAACGAGCCATCCAACGAGGATGGTGTCCACCGTCCCCACCACGCGCCATGTGATGGTTTTGGCGAGGTGCCTGACCCTGGATTGCTTCGCGTCCATAACCCTACAAATATACTAGGAATTTAAAACCTGGAAAGGACTCACTGACCTTTGCGGTCGTTTTCGAGTGCCTTTAGCACTTCATTCAAGCTTGATTCGACGGACTTGCCTGTGGTGTCGATGTCGATGAAGTTGGAGAGCGGTGCTTCGTAATCGGCTGCGTGCTTTTCCTCACGACCTCGCGTTTCGGTGGTGTGCACGTAGATTTCCGTGACGTCAGCGGAGGCCTTCAATTCTTCTCGAATGGCGCGATAAGGCGCGACCAGGCTCACGACCACCGTGTGGCCCTTAGACTGGAGGTAATGGGCGAGGAGTTGTGCTCGGCGAATGTTCTCTTCGCGACCTCGTCGGGAGTAATCGGTGTTGGTGGTCAAGGTCCGCAAGTCGTCGCCATCCACATGAAAGGCTTCGGTCCCTTGGGTCTTCAAATGCGCGAGTATGGCCTTGGCCAATGTGGTTTTGCCGTGACCAGGCTGGCCTGTGAACCAGTAGATCATGCCACAGTCTGGGCCGTCTTGAGCGTCAAGGTCTGCTCTCGGTCGGGCCCCACGCTCAGCACCGTGATGGGCACGCCGACAGCTTCTTCAATGAAGGCCACATAGTCGAGCAGCGTGGCCGGCACCTCTTCCAGCGAGCGGATGCCCGTCAAGTCGCCGGGCCAACCAGCCAGGGTGGTGTACACGGGTTCGACTTCGTCAGGCCTGATGCCGAAGGGGAGGTGATCGATCTTCTCACCGCGATGCATATAATGGGTGCAGACTTGGATTTCGTCGAAGCATCCGAGCACGTCCGCCTTCATCATGCAGAGCTGCGTGGCACCATTGACGTCCACGGCGTAACGCAGTTGGGGAAGGTCGAGCCATCCGCATCGGCGGGGTCGGCCCGTGGTGGCCCCAAACTCATGACCTTCCGCACGCATCTTTTCACCGACCTCGTCATGAAGTTCGGTGGGGAAGGGGCCGGACCCCACGCGGGTGCAGTAAGCCTTGAAGATGCCAAAGACCTCACCCACGCGGTTGGGGGCGATGCCCAGTCCGGTGCAGGCCCCTGCACTGATCGTGTTGGAGGACGTGACGAAGGGGTAGGTGCCAAAGTCAATGTCCAGCATGGTGCCCTGAGCGCCTTCGGCAAGGATGCGCTTGCCCAATTTGAGCGCGGCATTCATGTCGTGCTCAGAATCGATGAGTTTCAGGCCGCGCAGGAATGCGATGGCCTCGAGCCATTCCGCGTCGTCGAGCGTGTACTCGAACCCGTCAAATTGGGCGAGCATGGCCACGTGCTTGTCGCGGAGGGCGTGGTAACGTTGTTCGAAGTGGTTGCTTTCGATGTCTCCCACGCGCAAGCCGTTTCGCCCTGTTTTGTCCATGTAGGTGGGACCGATGCCCTTGAGCGTGCTTCCGATTTTGGCCTTGCCTTTGGCAGCCTCAGAAGCGGCATCGAGCAGGCGATGCGTGGGCAGGATGAGGTGCGCTTTGCGGCTGATGGCCAAACTCGCAGACACATCCACGCCAAGGCCCACCAACGCGTCGATTTCCTTCTTGAAGATGATCGGGTCGATGACCACGCCATTGCCCACGACGTTGAGGGTATCGGGACGGAACACGCCGCTGGGGATGGTGTGCAAGACGTGTTTGATGCCATCGAATTCAAGGGTGTGTCCCGCGTTGGGGCCGCCTTGGAAACGGGCAATCACATCGTACTCGGGCGTGAGCACGTCCACGATTTTGCCTTTGCCTTCATCGCCCCATTGGAGGCCGAGCAGGACGTCAACTTTCATGCGTCGCAGAGGTTGGTTCAGGCGCAGGGGCCTGAGCAGGTTGGACCCGTTTCCGGGCGTAGATGTTCAAACTGTGGTGAAGCACCTCGATGTCAAACAACTCTTCGAGGGTGGCTTTGATTTGCTGGATGCGTGGATCGCAGAACTCGAGCACTTCTCCCGAGTCGGCCAAAATCACATGGTCGTGCTGCTTGACGCGGTGGCTTTTCTCGTACTGTGCGCTTTGGTCCCCAAACTGATGACGACGCACCAAGTTGCAGTCAAGCAACAAATCCAGCGTGTTGTACAAGGTGGCGCGCGAGACGCGGTACTTGCCTTGGGACATCACCTCGTAGAGGGTGTCCACGTCGAAGTGTCCTTCGTAGCTGTAAATCTGGTGTAGGATGGCGAAGCGCTCCGGGGTCTTCCGGTGCCCATTTTGCTCGAGGTAGGCTTCGAAAAGCCCTTCCACTTGCTCGCTGATGGGGTCCTTCGCCATGCAGCGGCGAAGATAGGGCATGTCATTCAGGCAGAGGTCCTTGTTTGGAAGTTTCCCAAGGCCCAAACCGCGGGGCCTCCCCAACCCGAAACGCCTCCAGATCCATTCCCTTTTTCACGGGCGAAATCGTGCCGTTGGGTTGCTGTTGCAGCGCGATGCCTTGAAGTTTGCGGTCGACGACACTCAAGGTGACTTGGGCACATTTGGCCGCGTTCAGGCGAATCGTCGTCTGGGCATCACCCTCAGGCACCTCGAAGTAGTTGACTTCTCCGTTGCCAATGACGTCGACGGTTTTGAGCTCGCCCGCCTCGAAATGGGCGTCCAAATCGCGTCCCTGGATACGGTGCGCCAAAGTGTCGTTGGCCGGCGACAGCACGGACGCATGACCGCGCATCTCCAGTTTGTCCGGCTGCTGATCGCTCAGCCACAACGTGAGCGAATCCCCCGCGAGCTGATCTTGGTTGGACCACAATTCAGGCAGCCCCCAAACCCGAATCGTCCCCTCTGCATCGTCCCAAACCAACGAGTCGCCCACCCCCGTCAGCTCGGCCTGCACGAGCGTGACGCGCCGGGTCGCGGTCAGCGTTTCGCCTCGGCGCGACAGGGTCTCTCCGGCAAGGTGCAGGGTGTCGGCGTCTTCGATTTGACGAATCCACGCCCGTCGCAACGTGTCGCCCACAATGACTTCAGTGCTGTCCCGCGAGTTGCGTTGGGCGTGGCTTCCGTGCGCTTCCGACAGGCCATTGCTGCTGACCAGGGTCACCGCACCCCAAACCTCACTGGCAACCTCACCCAGTTGCAAGCTGTCTCCGGCGATGGTGCCTTCTTCATCTCGAACGTACACGTCTCCGGCCAGCCAGCCTTCGGTGAGTTCCTCCTCCATCGTCAGGTCGCCACGCAGGCAGGTGAACGCAATGTCGACGCCTGACCATTCCGTAGCGCCGTGGAAGAGGTACCTCTGCTCCGCACGCATCCAATGCACCGAGTCGCTTCGAAGGGTGTCCCGTTCGTGCATCGCCACGACGTCTCCGCCGAGCTGCAGCAATTGCTCTTCGGCGAGGTACGAACCAGTCTGGCTGGTGACGTCCCAGCCATCCTCCTGAATGACGGCCCCGGCGCTGTAGCGTGCCTGTCGACTGGCCAGTTGGTAGGCAAGGGCAGGGGCTTCGAGCGAAGCCTCTTCGTGCTGCAGTTGAACCTGGCCGCTGGCTGAAGCCCATTCGCTCTCGGGGTCCAGTTGCAAAAAATCGGCGGTCAACACGGTGCTTGGCGGTTGGTTCAGTCGAATGTTGCTGAAGACATCCACTTGGCCGTTGTCGTAGCGCCAGGCCGAATCGCAATGCAACACGCCGTCCTCATGCCCCAGCACCACATTCCCGATCAAGCGCTGCGCTTCGGTGATGGCCGGATCGCGAAGGATTTGGTCTGCCGCAAGGATCTCAACGGTTTGGGCGCGTGAGGCGGTCATCCCCAATGCAACGCACAAAAACCAAATCACTTTCCGCATCACCCCTCCTCCTGCAATCGCTCCACGGTGTAGACGCCTGGCACGGCGGAGAGCTTGGTGATCAATTCGGAGAGGTGCTCGGTGTCGGAAACCACGACACGCGCTTTGCCCTCAAAAACGCCGTCGCTGGATTCGAAGCTGATGGCCCGCATGTCTACGCGCATGTCCGCGGAGATGACGCCGGTGACGGCATTCACAAGCCCCACGTCGTCGATGCCGCTGAACCCGATGCCGACTTCGAATTGGGCGGCCGCCTTGCTCGCCCAGTCGGCCTTCATCACCCGGTAGGCGTAGCGCGAAAGCAAGTTGGTGGCGTTGGGGCAATTCCGACGGTGGATTTTGATGCCCCCGCTGACCGTGATGAAGCCGAAGACGTCGTCGCCCGGAATGGGGTTGCAGCAAGCGGCGAGGCCGTAATCGAGCTTTTGTTTGGCGTCGCCAATCAGCAACACGTCGCCGGCTTCTTTTTTGAGGTCCTTGATGCTCGCGGCTTCCGCGTCTGAGGTGGCCCGGGCGCGCTTCGACGGCAACGGTTCGGGACCCCGGTCCCATTCCAGTTTGCCCGATTTCAGGGTGTAGCCACCAAGGCGATCTAAGTCGATGCGTCCCGTCGCAATGCGGAAGTGAAGTTCGTGCGGCGAGTCCACCTTGAACTTGCGAAGCATGCCCTGCACGTTGTCAGCATGGTTGTCCGCGCCGATGCGTCGCAGCCACTTCCGCAGCTTGTCCTTGCCTTCGAGGGCTTGGGTGCGTTCTTCTTCTTTGAGGGCGTGGCGGATTTTGGAGCGCGCACTCGCCGTGACGACGTATTGCAGCCAGTCCTCTTTGGGCGATTGTTTCCGAGAGGTGATGATTTCAACTTGGTCGCCACTGGCCAAAGGCTCGCTGAGGGGCACCAACTTGTGGTTGACCTTGGCACCGATGCATTGCGACCCGACTTTGGTGTGGATTCGGAAGGCAAAATCCAAAGGCGTCGCCCCCGAGGGCAAGGTGATCAGTTCCCCGTTGGGGGTGAAGACGTACACCTCTTCTGAAAACAGGTTGAGCTTGAACTCGTCGATGAAGCTCAACGCGTCGGCTTCGCCGCCTTCTAAGATTTCCCGAATCTGGCCCAGCCACGAATCGATGTTGTCGCCACCCTTGGCCGCCAGGGCTGCGGCGCGTTGGGAGGGACTGGCCGATGGGTCGCTTTCGAGCGAGCCTCCATCGGCCTTGTAGCGCCAGTGGGCGGCCAGGCCTTTTTCCGCCATGTCGTCCATGCGGCGGCTGCGGATTTGGACTTCCACCCACTTGCCCGTCGGAGACATCACGGTGGTGTGCAAAGACTCGTAGCCATTGGCCTTGGGCAGGCTGATCCAATCGCGCAGACGGTCCGGGTTCGGCTGGTAGAAATCCGTGACCATGCTGTACGTCCGCCAGATGTCTGCCTTCTCGTTCGCCTCGTCGGTGTCCAAGATGATTCGAATCGCGAACACATCATAGACCTCCTCGAAGCTGACCTTCTTGGTCTGCATCTTGTTCCAAATGCTGAACACGCTCTTGGGGCGACCCATGATTTCGTAGTTCAGCCCCGCCTCATCCAAGCTTTGCCGAATCGGCACCGTGAACGTGTTGATGAAGCGCGTCCGGACGGCTTTGGTCTTGCGCAGCCGCGTGCTGATTTCGCCGTAATCCTCGGGCTCCTTGTATTTGAGGCTCAAGTCTTCGAGCTCCGTTTTGATGTTGTAAAAGCCCAACCGATGGGCCAACGGCGCGTACATGAACAGCGTCTCCGAGGCAATTTTCTGCTGCTTGTCTGGACGCATGTGCTCGAGCGTGCGCATGTTGTCCAAGCGGTCTGCAAGCTTGATCAAAATCACCCTCACGTCGTCGCTCAGCGTCAACAGCATCTTGCGGAAGTTCTCGGCTTGGGCACTCGTCCCCGGCTCAAACACCCCGCTCATCTTGGTCAGTCCGTCCACAATCGCCCGCTCCTTCCTGCCAAACAGGCGCTCGACGTCGTCCAACGTCATGTACGTGTCCTCCACGGTGTCGTGCAGCAAAGCGCACACAATGCTCGTCGTCCCCAACCCCATTTCCTCGGCCACCACGCGCGCCACGGCGATGGGGTGATAGATGTAGGGTTCTCCGCTCTTGCGACGGATGTCTTTGTGCGCGTCAAGCGCCACGTCAAAGGCCTTGCGAATGGCTTTGCGCTCCGATCGCTTCTTCGAATTCTTAGCCGCACGCAACAGCCCCCGGTACCTCCGGAGGATCTCCTGCTTTTCCGCTTCCAAATCGAATTCCATCACCACGCAAGTTCGGCATTCTCGGCTCAAAACGGACCGGCCGCTCGTCACCTCATGAACCCTCCTGCGTGCACTACTTTCGTGCCATGACTGACGCGAACCAGACCTCTTGGATTGACGTGCCTGCAGGGCACGATTTCCCGCTCGCCAATTTGCCGTTTGGCATTTTCTCGACGGCCGACCGCGATGCCCGGCCCGGGATGCGGTTGGGCGACCACGTCATCGACCTCAGCGCCCTCCACGCCGCAGGGTTGCTGAATGGACTCGGACTCTCCCCGGAGGTGCTGGGAGCGTCCGTTTTGAACCCTTTGATGAAACTCGGCAAGCCGACCACGGTCGCCCTGCGCGAGCGCGTCCAATCCTTGTTCGCTTCCGACACCGCCGAGCTCCGGGACCGCCCTGACCTTCACACGTCTTGCTTGGTTTCCGCCTCGTCTGTCACCATGCACATGCCGGTGGAAGTGGGCGACTACACAGATTTTTATTCCAGCGAGGACCACGCCCGAAACGTCGGCAAGATGTTCCGCGACCCGGAAAACGCTCTGCTCCCCAACTGGAAGCACATGCCGGTGGGGTACCACGGCCGAGCCTCCAGCATCGTCGTCAGCGGCACGCCCGTGCGTCGCCCCATGGGCCAAACCCGTCCCGATCCCGAAGCCCCACCCGTCTTTGGTCCCTCCCGTCTCCTCGACTTCGAACTCGAAATGGCCTTCGTCACCTTTGACGGCAAACCGCTCGGCGAGCGCATCACGACGGCTGAGGCGGAGGACTACATCTTTGGCCTGGTTCTCTTCAACGATTGGTCCGCTCGCGACATCCAAAAGTGGGAATACGTCCCCCTCGGCCCCTTCCTCGGCAAGAACTTCGGCTCTTCTATCTCCCCATGGATCGTCACCCTCGAAGCGCTCGATCACCTTCGCGTCGCTGGATCTCAGCAAGACCCCGAGGTTCTGGATTACCTCAAGTACGAGGGGGACAGCCACTACGACGTGCCGCTTGAAGTCGAAATCATCCCGGAAGGCGCTGCTTCAGGCCAAATCGTCTGCCGCTCCAACTTTCGCCACATGTATTGGAACATGCGTCAGCAATTGGCCCACCACACGGTCAACGGATGCAACCTTCGCGCCGGCGACATGATGGCCAGTGGCACCATAAGCGGTCCTGAGAAGGGCTCCTTCGGTTCCATGCTTGAAATTTCGTGGCGAGGCACCCAACCTGTCACCTTGCCTGATGGTACTGAGAGAAAGTTCATTCAGGATTGTGACACCGTTGTGATGCGCGCTCCATATTTCGGAGAAGTCAGCGGAGCAATTTTGCCTGCCTAGGGCTGATTCAACGTCTCTGAATGATAACGTTCCCAAGCACCAACATGTCCATGCTCGTGCGCAGGTAGCATTCGAGAGCGTGGACAGGGGCGTTGACGATGGGCTCGTTTTCGTTGAAGCTCGTGTTGAGCAGGATTGGGACACCTGTTTTCTCGTGAAAGCGGCTGATGAGTCCGTGGTAGCGCGGGGCGACAGACTTCATCACCGATTGCAAACGACCGCTCCCGTCCACGTGGGTGACCGCAGGGATTTCCGCATGCCTGGACTCAAGGATGGGGAAGACCTTTTCCATGAAGGGCACGGGCTCATCAAGTTCAAACCAATCGGCGACGTGCTCTTCAAGAATGGAAGGCGCGAAGGGTCGGAAGCTCTCGCGGCGTTTGATTTTGGCGTTGAGAAGGTCCTTGGCGTCGGCGCGACGCGGATCCACCAAGATGCTTCTGGCGCCCAAGGCACGTGGTCCAAACTCCGCGCGTCCATTGAACCAGCCCACGACAGCCCCGTCGATCAAGGCGTCTGACACCCGGTCGTAGAGTTCGCTGTCGGAGTCAATGCGCTCGTAGGCCACATCTCTAGACCTCAAGTACATCTCGGTGTCGTCGTCTGAAAACTGGCTTCCCGTGTAGGCGCTGTAGATGGGGGCTGTGCGAGGACGACCCAGATTTTGGTGAATGTGATACTGCGCTGATCCCATGGAGATGCCGGCATCGTGACCGGCAGAGGGGATGTACACCTCTTCGAAGGGAGTGTTGCGCGTGATTTTGCCGTTGGCGACGCTGTTTTGGGCAACCCCACCCGCAATGCAGACACGCGTGAGACCTGTCAATTCGTGCAGGCGACGCAGCACATGAAAGATGACCTCTTCGGTATGACGCTGCACAGAAGCCGCAAGATCCATGTGGTATTGGGTGAGCTCGTCTCCCTTTTTCCTGGCAGGCCCGAACAATTCTTCGAATTTGTCTCCAAATAAAGACGCCACGGTCGGCAGATTATCCGGGTAGGAAACAACACCGTTGGAGAAATTGAAAAACGCCGATTTCCAGTGGTAGAGCCCGCCTTCTTTCAACGGAATCACTTGCGCAACTTTGTCCACGTATTGCGGATTGCCATACGACGCAAGGCCCATCACCTTGTACTCGTCGCCGTAATGCGGAAAGCCCAAAAATTGAGTGAACGCCGTGTAGAACAACCCCACAGAAGCTGGGAAGTCGACCGACTCAAGAACTTCGATGTTGGTGCCCTCGCCTCGTCCGAGCATGGTGGTGGTGAAATCACCCGATCCGTCGATGCTCAAGATGGCGGCCTCTTCAAATGGCGAGGGGTAGAACGCACTTGCGAGGTGGCTTCGGTGGTGCTCGATGAACTGAATCTTGGCCTTGACCATCTCGACATCCACATTTGGCTCGACTTCACGGAAGCGTTCGTGAAGCAGGACGATATCGTCTTTGTTGGCAGAACGTTGGCTCCACAATGCTGAGGCAACGCGCGGATGTTTCACCACAAATGCAGCCTTGTTGAGTTTCTTCGCTTGAGGGTCGCGTCCCAAGGTGATGGCGTCGACCTCCGACAGCGTGCAGCCGGCTTCGTTTAGACAAAACTTGATGGCCTCACTGGGGAAGCCTGCCCAATGCTTGGTGCGTCGAAACCTTTCTTCCTCGGTGGCGGCAAGCAACACACCATCGACAAAAATGGCCGCAGAAGAATCCGCGTGGTAGGCATTCAGTCCAAGGACAATATCTGGCATGAATTGTTGGTTGGGTGAAATGCTCTTCAAAGAGCCCGAGGCCAAATTACTTCAAACGGTCGATGAGCGACTCCACCGTCACGCCATCGGCCTCGGCCTTATAGTTGCGGACGATGCGGTGGCGCAGGATGGGGGTGGACACGGCCTGAACGTCTTCAATGTCCGGGCTGTACTTGCCGTTGAGGGCGGCGTTGACTTTTGCAGCGACGATGAGGTACTGCGAAGCACGCGGTCCGGCGCCCCAGCTGAGGTATTGGTTGACTTCCGCCGTCGCGCGGTCACGGCCGGGACGGGTGGACGCAGCAAGGTTGACGGCGTAGTCGACCACGTTGTCGGCCACAGGCATCCGGCGGATGACTTGTTGGTAGGCGAGGATTTCGTCGCCGCTGATGACCGCGCTGACATTCGAGGCCGCATCGGAAGTCGTTTGCTTCACGACGTTGACCTCCTCGTCGAAGGACGGATAATCGACCCAAGTGTTGAACATGAAGCGGTCGAGTTGCGCTTCAGGAAGAGGGTAGGTGCCTTCCTGTTCGATGGGGTTCTGCGTGGCGAGCACGAAGAAGGGGGCGGGCAGGGGGTAGCGCTGTCCCGCGGCTGTCACGGCGCGTTCCTGCATGGCCTCAAGGAGTGCTGCTTGCGTCTTGGGTGGCGTCCGGTTGATCTCGTCGGCGAGGACGATGTTCGAGAACAAGGGGCCCTTCACAAACTTGAATTGGCGAGACTCATCGAGGATTTCGGAGCCGACGATGTCGCTGGGCATCAAATCGGGGGTGAACTGGATGCGGTTGAAGCTGAGGCCAAGGGCCTGGGCGACGGTGTTGACCAGGAGCGTTTTGGCCAAGCCAGGAACGCCCACAAGCAGAATGTGCCCGCCTGCAAAAATGGCGGTGGTGACCTCGCGGATCACCTGATCTTGGCCCACGATGACCTTGCCGACTTCGGCGAGCAGGGCTTCGTGCTGGGAGCGGAGTGCGTCGAGCGCAGATTTGTCGTCGGAGAAGTTCGCCACGGTCAGGATACTTGAATCAAGTTGCAGAAAGGATGAACGCCGAAGATAGCGCGAGCCGCCCGGACCGCCTTAAGCGCGGGACAGGAATTGGGGGAGCTTGCGAAGGGGCTTGGCCAGCATGGTGAACACGGAGGGGTGGTAGCCGTTCATGCGCCAAGCTATCCAGTCCTCTCGATGGGCGCGGATGCGGTGGTTGAAGGACGCGTTGCTGACCCCGCCGGCCCGCATTAAAACGAGCGTCTCGGGCAGGTATGTCAACGTCATGCCGTGTCGGTGGATGAACCGAAGCATGAGCTCGTAGTCGGCGGCCGAGCGCAGGGAGAGGTTGAACATGCCGCATCGCATGTAGCAAGTGCGGCGCACGAACAGCGACGGGTGTGGGGGCATCCAGCCGCGTCGGAAGGCGCCGGGCGAATAGGCGCCGGAGCGCCAGCGCCGCGTGACGCGAGACAGGTTGTCGGCTGCGACGTAATTCAAGTCGCCGTAGACAGCATCGGTGCCGTAGGCCGTGAAGGCATGTGCGACCTGGGCGAGGACGTCGGTCGAGGCGTACACGTCGTCGGCGTTGAGGATGGCCACGACGTCGCCGGTGGCTGCACGGATGCCTTTGTTCATGGCGTCGTACAGGCCGCGGTCTGGCTCGGAGATGAGGGTGGCGATGCGGTCGCGAAAAGGAGCAAGGATGTCGAGCGTGCCGTCGGTGGATCCGCCGTCGACGACGATGTACTCCAGGTCGAAGGACGCTTCAGGCGAGGGGGTTTGGGAGAGCACAGATTGCACCGCATCGGTCAGCGTGGCGGCGGCGTTGAAACAAACCGTGATGACAGAAATGCGCATCCGGTCGAAGGGTCAGCGTTGGGCGTTGATGCTTTGGGTCAGCCAAGGCATGTCCATCGCGCAGGCTTTGTAGGGCGCGTCGATGCGCACAAACGATTCGCCGATGCGCTTTTCGATCCACTTGCTGAGGGCCTCTTCACGGAGCTCGGACTCGACTTGTTGCTGGAACAGGGCGTAGTCGTCCTTGGGGTTGGCGCGGTGCGCGGGGAAACGCTCGTTGAGCTTGAGCAGTGCCCAGTAGGCCTGGTTGTCCTCGTCCAGGAGTTGGACCGGGGCCGAGACTTCGCCAGGAGCGAGGTCTTGCAAGAGGAAGAACACGTTGGGGTCGAGCTCATCGACGCCAAACCGCACGCCGCCGTCGCGAGGGTTGACCACCTGTCCTTTCTGGTTCTTGGTTTCCTCACGCGTACTGTATTTGAGCACGGCCTGGTCAAACGACAACGCCCCCAAGGCCAACTTCATGGACGCCGAGTCGATTTCAGCTTGCATGTCGTCGAGGGCGCTGGGGTCGAAGGTGGGCTTCATCAACACGTGGCAAGCGCTGAATTGCTCGCCACGACGGTCGGTGACACGCAAGAAGTGGTAGCCGAAGTCCGATTCGAACACCGGAGAATAGCCTCCGACTTCCGTCTCGTATACGGCGCCTTCGAATTCAGGGACGAATTGGCCGCGGCCGATGTTCTTGTAGCACCCGCCTTTGTACTTCGAACCGGGGTCTTCGCTGTAGCGCGTGGCGGCGAGCGTCATGCTCATTTTGCCGGTCACGACCAGGGTGCGCACCGAGTCAAGCGTGTTGCGGGTGCGCATCTTCTGCGCTTCCCCCACCTCGGGTTGCATGACCAGTTCGCTGTAGCTGAGTTCCTCGGGGATGAGCGGCAGGCTGTCGACCGGGATGGCGTCGAAGTAGGCCTGCACTTGGGCTGGCGTTGAGCGGACGGACTGGTCGATTTGGGCTTGCATTTTTTGGGACAAAAGCTGCTCGCGAACCGGATCGTTGAACTCAGCCTTCCACTCGGCCACGGACTTTCCGTATTCCGCTTCGAAAGCTACGATCGAGCCAAACATCTGCATATAGTACGCCAAGCGGCGGTCGATTTCGCCCATCACTTCCGCCTCCGTCACATCGAGGCTGTCGAGCCGTGCGTTGTGAAGCAACAGCTTCTCAAACAGCACCGATTCAAGCAGGCCACATTCGTTGGCTTCGGTCACGGCGCGGCCTTCCAACTTGGCTTGGTTCACGCGGTCGCGGATGTCGCTGGCCAGGATGATTTCATCGCCGATCACAGCAACGATGCCGTCTACCCTCTGGTACGTGGGCTCGGCGCTGGTCGATGCTGTGGAATCGGTCTGCGCACGGACCGTGGTCAAGCCGCTCAACAAGAGGGCGAATGCGCCCAAGGTCAAGCGCGCAAAGCGTGGAGGAATGGAAGGCCAAACCATGCGCCGAAGGTAGGGGGCAAGCCGCAATGCACGAAGGCGGGCAGGTCGCAAGAACTCACAAATTTTCACGGCGCAGCGAACCGTTCGCCCAAGCTTGCTGGTACAGGGTGTCGCGCAGGGCTTCGCGCAGCTTCTGGCGCCGCGATTGCAGGACGAGTTCGACGATTTGGTCACGCACGACTTCCAAAGGCGCAGTCTTGCCCTTCAACCCGTGCTCGAGGAAGCGCACGAAATGCACGCGGCCATTGGCAGTGAAGGAAAGGGGGGCGGTGCGTTGTATTTGGTCTTCCACGCGGTAGAGGGAAAGGGGTACTTCGTCCACGAGTTCTCCCATGGACCACCACGTTTCATGGTCGAGGTGGTGGACGGCGCCTTGCTCGATGCACCAGCGCTCAAGGGCGGGAATGCTCAACGAGTCCGCCGACATCAGCCAGTCCTCCACTTGAGATTGCGCCTTGCGCCAGGCACGGTCGTCTTTTTTCGCCCACTTGCCGCCAGCGGCTTCCACGGAAGCCTTGGGGTCGGGCATGTGAAGGAACAGCGCCCGAACGGCGTGGTCGTGCAGGGTGAACAGCTCGGGGTGTTGCACGTGGTACGCTTCGGTTTCTGCGTCGGACACGTCGACGTCCAATCGGCTCTCGACGTAGCGCGTTTCGTAGGTGTTGACGAGCAGGCTGCGTCGGTACGCTTCCAAGGCTTGCTCGAGGCTCGGAAGCTCGTCCTTGAGGTGCATCCTCGCCGCATCGAGCATCACCTGCTCACGCATCCAAGACTGCAGCACGCGTTCGGCGTAGGCGGCGCTGTCTTCCAAACTCAGGTCGTCCGGCACGACTGCCGACAAGCTGTCCCAGGTCATGACCTCGCCAAACGCTTTGGCGGCTTCGTCTTCCCCAAAGGCGACCTCACGAGGCACCCATTCGCCGCAACCCCAGAGGATCACGGCCGCAACACAACCCACCCCGAAGGGTCGCCTCATTGGCCTGCGAGGCTGTGCAACGCTTCGCGGTTGATGCGGTGAGGATACTTGCCGCGCAGCTCCTGAATCCACATGTCTTCGAGGTGATCCTGGTAGGCTGCAATGGCGGCACCGCGGCTCTCGCTCAACGATTTGGGCGTGGGCTCAATCTCCTCCTTCAAGTGGACGAGAATGACCTGTGTTCCACCCTCGGTGGTCTTTAACACGCGCAAGCCGTAGCTGTCGGGTTCCAAGTTGCCCTCGCGGAGCGCGACAAACGCACGGTCCACAAACGCATTTTCCCCTTCGGCAAACTTGCCAAACTCGTTGCGCAACGCCAAGGGACGTTCTGCAATGAGCTCGCGGCGCAACCCTTCGACGTCCTTCTTGCGACGGATGGTGCGCTTGACACAGCGAGAGATGTAGTCGTCCTCGCACGTGTGGATGCCGACGTCCAAACGCTTGGGCCAAGTGAACAACTCAGGGTTGGCTGCGTGGAATGCCACCAATCCGGCAGAGTCTTGCACGGCGCGGCTCCAGACTTTTTGGTCGGTCAACTCAAACAAGAGGATGCCGTCGTGATACTCCTCCATGAGCAGGCGGAAGTCGTTGTGCTTGGCCTCAAGGCGCGTCTCTTCATAAGCGAGCACCACTTCTTCGACGTAGGCGTCCACTTCCTCTTCGATCAGTTTGTTCTTGGGGCGGGTGAGGTCTTCGACATCACGCGCGTTCACCCAGGCCACAAAGTCACTGACGAGGTAGGGCTTGCCGTCCACGCTGAACAAGGTCAAATCCATTTCCCGCATGCACACCCCTGTGAGTGGCGTGCCATCGGAGAAGAGGTTGTTGACGCGAGCGGCAGCGTCTTGCAAGGCGTCCAAACGCTTCATGTCAATCGTCACGCCGTATTCCTTCTTCAGCTGGCTCAAGAAAGACGTTTTGGTAATCTCGGCGCGGCTGTCGCGACGCACCTTCTTCGACAGCTCGCGGCGGCTTTCGTCCAGCGTCGGCAACGTCTTTTTGTTCAGCAGCTTGATGAGGTGGAAGCCGTAGTCGGTCCGAATTGGACCGGCAATGTCACCCACCTCCGTCATGGCAAAGGCCGCGTCTTCGAAGTCTTCGACCATTTTGCCCGTCCCAAACCAAGGCAACACGCCGCCTTTGTTGGCGGTCGAGGGGTCCTCGCTGTACTTCATGGCGAGGGATTCGAAAGAGCCCCCGCTCATCAAAAGGCGCTTCACTTCCATGATGCGACCCTCGGCGTTCGTGACCTGATCTTGCGCTGCCGTCCGCGGCATGCGCACCATGATGTGTGCCACTTGAACCTCTCCACGGGCTTTACGCTTGCCAGTGACCTTCAAGATGTGATAGCCAAAACGCGTGCGCACCACTTCGCTGATCTCGCCCTCAGCCGTTTCAAATGCAGCACATTCGAAGGGGTAGACCATTTGGAAAGCCGTGAACCAGCCCAAATCGCCTCCGTTGCTCTTCACCGAAGGATCTTCGCTTCCGCCCTTGCTTCGGGCCACTTCGCCAAAGTCCGCCCCGTTGATGACGCGGTCGCGAAGGGTTTGGATGCGGTTCCAAGCGACCAAGGTGTCTGCAGGAGAGGCGTCGGGCCCCACGCTCACCAAAATGTGGCTGGCGCGCACTTCCATGCCCTTCCGCTCAAAGGCTTCTTCCACCAGCTCGTCCAACAAGTCGCTGTCCACCATGTAGGGACGGGCGAGCTGGTCGCGGTAGCCGGCGAGTTCCTTTTTGAACGCACTTACGGTGTCCATGCCCATCGCCTCGGCTTCGAGGACTTTGAGCTTGAAGTTCACAAACAACTCCATGTAGGCGTCCAGCGCTTCCGTCGTGGTGACGCTGTCCTTGTTGTTTTTGCGGAACACGTGCTCGAAATCCGCCAAGGTCACGTTCTCGTCGCCCACTTTTAGGACCACAGGGTCATACGAGGCTGATAGGATGTTCTGGGCACAAGACAATTGCGCTGAAGTCAAGAAGAAGGCGGTCAAGCCAAGGGCGAGTGCTGCCTTTGCAGCCATCGAAGTGAATCGTTTCATGGGGACGAAAGTTAGCGAATGCTGTAATTGGGTGCTTCTCGGGTGATCATGACGTCGTGAGGGTGGCTCTCTTTCACCCCGGCGGAGGTGATGCGAACAAAGCGTCCCTTCTCACGCAATTCGGCCAAATCGGCAGAACCGCAGTACCCCATGCCGGCCCGCAGGCCACCCATCACCTGGTGCATGACTTCTTGGACGCTTCCTTTGAACGGCACACGGCCGCTGATGCCTTCCGGCACCAACTTCTTGAGGTCGTCTTCTGCGTCTTGGAAGTAGCGGTCTTTCGACCCTTTTTGCATGGCCTCCACCGAGCCCATGCCGCGGTACGCTTTGAATCGACGGCCCTCATAGATGATGGTCTCGCCGGGGCTCTCTTCGGTTCCAGCGAGCATGGACCCAATCATGACGGTGTGGCCGCCACCTGCGAGGGCTTTGACGATGTCGCCGGTGTAGCGGATGCCTCCGTCGGCGATGACGGGAACGCCCGTGCCTTCAAGGGCGGAGCTGACTTCCATCACGGCGCGCAGTTGCGGGACGCCCACGCCTGCGATGACGCGGGTCGTGCAAATCGATCCAGGACCGATGCCCACCTTCACGGCGTCAGCTCCGGCTTCAACCAAGGCTAGGGCCGCCTCGGCCGTGGCGACGTTGCCCGCCACGATGTCGATGCTTCCAAAGGCTTTTTTGACGTCGCGGACCGTGTCGATGACTCCCCGGCTGTGGCCGTGTGCGGTGTCGATAATGACGGCGTCCACGCCGGCATCGACGAGGGCGCTGACCCGCTCGTGCGTGTCGGCTGTGACACCCACGGCTGCGGCCACACGAAGGCGGCCGTACTGGTCCTTGCACGAATTCGGAAATTCGCTGAGCTTGATGATGTCACGGTAGGTGATGAGGCCCACGAGCTGTCCCTTGGAGTCGACGACTGGCAACTTTTCGATGCGGTGCTCGCGAAGGATTTGCTCGGCCTTGGAGAGGTCGCTTCCATCTTCGGTGACGATGAGGTTTTCACTCGTCATCAATTCTGTGATGGGACGACTCGCTTGCTTTTCAAACCTCAAATCTCGGTTTGTGACGATGCCCACCAATTTGCCCGACGCGTCGGTGACGGGAATGCCCCCGATTTTGTGCTCACGCATGATGGCGAGCGCGTCGCCGGCCGTGGCGTCCTTACTCAACGTGACCGGATCTTGGATCATCCCGCTCTCCGAGCGTTTGACCTTCCGGACCTCATTGGCCTGAGCTGCAATGCTCATGTTCTTGTGCACGACCCCGATGCCGCCGTTGCGGGCCATGGCAATCGCCATTTGGCTTTCAGTCACCGTGTCCATCGCCGCACTCACAATGGGGCTTTTCAGCTGGATGTTGCGGGAAAATGGTGCGTGGAGTTGAACGTCTCGGGGAAGGACTTCAGAGTAGTTGGGCACGAGGAGCACGTCGTCGTACGTGAGTCCTTCTCCCAAAAATTTGTGGTCTGTAGAGGCCATGGGTCGTGGTTGAATCGCTTGTTCTCGCTGGCCTCACGAGGGTCTTTCTGAAGGACGTTGGAGTCGTCTGGAAAGACCTGGTTTCGGTCGGCGATTCGCGCAAATTTAAGGCAGAAATGCCGCTGAATCTACCCGTTCGCATGGAGATTGAAGGACGCCATTTCGGAGGTCACTCTCCAGGCAGCACCGTGAGTGCGACCCGTTGTTGGTGCCAGCCGCCAGCGCCGTCCAAGTAGCGGACGTGGACCGCATACACCCCTGCAGGCACAAGCTTTCCGTTGATGCGTCCGTCCCAGGTCTCGTCCACAGACGTGCTGGAGAAGATGTTTTCTCCCCAACGCGAGTACACGTTCAACTCGAAATTGGAATTGTCCCCTTGCGGCGCGCCCAAAAATCCCACCTGCGCATCGCCCGACGCCCAGGGGAACCAATCGTTGAGTTCGTCGCCATTGGGGCTGAATGCCGCGGGGATCCAGACCAGAGGTTCTTCCGTCAGGCACACCCAGTTCGAGGCGGCGCCTTCCAGCCCGGGGCCGGTGTTGTTTTCAATGGCCAGGATACGGTAGCAAAAGAGCCCGGGCGTGTCGAGGAGGTCCGAGACGTCGTCCGTGTGGTTTTTTTGGACCACATTGGTGCTGGTCAACGGCGTGCCCAAATCCTCTGAGTTAAGCGTCGTTTTGCGGATCACCTCATAGCGATCGATGCCTCCTGCGAACCCTTCGTAAGCTGTCCAAACCAAGTTGTTTTCGAACACGGATTCCTCGGGGTTGGAGAACCCTTGCAACAGCATGGTGGTCGCCTCTTGCGATTGGGTGATGACTTCTCCGCATTCGTTGAACACCACGGCACGGTAAGTGTAGGTCTGCCGGTCGGTGCTCAAATTGATGTCCACGTCGCTGACTTCGTTGAACGCGCCGTTGGCTGAATGCGCTGTGGGCATGTTGACCCAAACGCTGTCGATGGGGTCCCATCGCTGGAATTGATAGATGCTGGTTTCCTCGGCATTGGCGTCGGTGGTCAGCAAAAGTTCCACGCGTTCGTCGTCGAGCACGGACACCCGGCGCATGATGGGGTCTTCAGGTGCGTCGGGGTACTCGAAGGTCAAAGAGTCGACGCTCGAAATCGACTCGAAGCCATTGGCACCCGTGGCCAAAACCCGAAACGCCGCCACGTCCGTCGAGGTGGAGTCGCCCTCGATTACCATGGACGTCGTCGACCCATCTAGGGTTTCAAGGTTGCTCCAAGACCCGGCGTCGGCGTCCCATTGTTGCACCGTGTAGGCCGACACCCCTCCTTCAAGGCCCGTCGGTACGTTCCACAACAGATCCGCAAGGAACGAACACTCGCGCTGGCTGACGCTTGTGAGGATGGTGCTCACGCATTCACTCGGCGCGTCCCAAGAAGGAGATCCGTCTGGGTTGTAGCAACGCATGGCGGCCACTTCGTATCGCTCGATGTCTTCCCCCGCATCTGAGGTTGGAATGACGTGGTCGAACACCATGTTGTCGAAGATCGTCGCGACTTCCGCGCTTCCGTTGGGGGTGCACTTGAAAATCTTGTAACCCAAATTCTCTGGCTCCGGCTCAAACGTCCAAAAGACATGAGCTTGCCCGTTGTTGACGTCCACGTGGGTGATGGTCGGGGTGTTGCCGGCCGTGCTCCCAAACTCCAGCCCAGGCTCGTTGCTGACGTGGGCGTCCACCCCATTCGAGGCGACTTGACGAATGCGGTAGACCAACGTCGGCGCGCAAGGCCCAGGCACGTCGGTGAAGGTGCCGCCATCCGGGGAGTCTGGCACCGTGGCGAGCAGCGTCCAAGTCGCGGTCACGTCGTCCAACCGTTCGATTTCGAAGTCCCCGCCAGCCGCGGCGCCTGTCACGGCATACGGGCTGTTCCACTCGAGCAACACCGTTTCAGGCACAGGACCTTCGCTCAACGACAAATGGATGGAGCACATGGGATCCGACTCTACGTCGGAAAAGGCCTGCTCTCCATTGTCAATCGTGTAGAGCTTGCCTTTGACGCAAAGGGCCATTTGGGTGGCGTCGTACAGAAAGGCCGGGGTGGCCCAGGAGTTCGCGCCTTGGATGACGTGGGGGTTGACGCTCAACAGGTTCATGTCAAGGTCGTGGACCGTGAAGCGGTTGTTTTCCCAAATCTCCGTACCAACCGGCAGGTATGGGTTCCAATTGAAGGTCGCCTGCCCGGCAGCATTGACCTGGCTGACGTGGGTCATGTCTGGCGGCACCGGCGTGAATTGCGCCCAGCCTGAGAGGCTTGCCGTGAAAACAAGCAGGCATGCAATGGATTGGAGGGTTTGGGCTTTCATGTCAGATAAGGCTCGCTGGAATGACCTAACGCAGCATTGTCTTCAAAATTACGGACGCGCTTCGACAAGGTCAGGTTGCCCAGTGCGGTTTGCTGACAGGGTGGTGTGAGTGGCTTCGAACGGCCTTAGGCGTTCGTGCCTTGGTCCTTGTAGCGGTCGCTGCCCCCGTACCCGTAGCCATAGCCGTATTCGGTACCGTAGGTGGCGTAGCCGTACTTCGACGCGTAGCGGTTGTAGTAGTAGGCCCAGCGCTTGGTGCGGACGCCGTTGAGCACAAAGGACGCGTGCTTGAGGTTGTTTTGCTCGAGCAAGTCTTCGAGGTGTTGAACGCCGCGGCGGGAGGATTTGGCCACGTTGGTGACCAACAGGGCGGTGTCGACGTACTCCATCAACACCAAGGCATCGCTGATCAGCAGGATGGGCGGGGTGTCCAAAATCACATAGTCGTACTTCGCCTTCAACTCAGAAATGGTGTTTTTCATCCGGTCGCTCAAGATGAGGTCCGAGGCGTTGGGCGGCACGGGCCCAGCGGTGATGACGTCCAGGGTGGGGTAGGCGCCAGGACGAATCACCTCGTCGAGCTTGGCCTTGCCAATCATGAGGTTTGAGGCGCCCTTCGCGTTGTCGAGCCCCAGGTAGTGGTGCACACGGGGCTTGTGCATGTCAAAGTCGACCAACGCCACCTTCTTGCCGGCCTTCGCCAGAATGCTCGACAAGTTGGCCGACACAAAGCTCTTGCCTTCTTGAGGGTGGAGGGAGGAGACCAAAATGACGTTGGCGCCCTCCTTGGCCAGGAGGTATTGCAGGTTGGTTCGCAGGGCTCTGAACGACTCGGTGACAGCACTGCGGCTGTCGGCCCGGCACGCGATGGGGTCGTCGCCCATGTCCTTGTAAAAGGGGATGCCAGCGATGACGGGTGCGTCCACAGCCTCGCGCAACTCGGAGGTCGATTCGATGCGTTCGAAAAACACCATGCGCGCCACCGCCAAGGCGAGGGCGATCAAAAAGCCGATAGCGGTGTACTCCAAAATGGTGCGGCGCTTGTCGGGGCCGACTTTGCCGGCGTAGCGGGCACGTTCGATGAGCGAGGCCTCGGGGGTGATGCTCGCCCGGGCGATGATGGTGGCGGCCTTCCGCTCGAGGAGGTAGACCGCGAGCTTTTCGTTGACGCCCAGTTTGCGCTCCATGGCCAAGATGTCGCGCTGGGTCTTTGGAAGGCCCGACAAGCGCGCCTCGAGGGACCGAATGTCGGACTGCAAATCGATGCGGCGGCGCTCCACAGCGCCCATCTTGTCGCTGAGGTAGGTCACGACGTTGCCACGCAAGTGCTGGGCCGTGGAGTCGAGGCGTCGGATTTGGTAGGAGCCGGGTTTGACGTCGAGCAGGAGGGCGTTCCGTTTGGCCTCGAGTTCCATGAGCTCGCCGACTTGTTCGGCCATCCACGGATCGTCGAGCATGAAATAGCTGGAAGGGGGGAGTTCGGTGCCGCCGTCGCGCGAGGTGAGGAAGACGCCGAGGTCGTCCAGGGATTCGGCCTCGACTTCCATTTCGCGCAGTTGGCGCTCGAGGTCGACAAGCGTGTTGAAGTACTCGTTTTGCTCGCGGGTGAGGTCGAGGACCTCGTTTTGCGCCCGGTAGTAATCGACCTGCCGCTCCAAGGTGTCGGTCAACGCGTTGATTTCCTCCAACTGCCCGTTGATGAACTTCTCCGTCTGAATGTTGGTGGCCAAACGCGCCTCTGCCGTGTAGTCGATGTACGTCGCTGCCAAGGTGTCCAAAAAGCGCTTGGCGCGGTCCGGCAGGACGTCCGTGCAGGTCATGGCGATGACACTCGTGCGTTCCACGTTGGTCGTTTGCAGGGCGCCGCGGTATTGGCCGATGCGCTGGTCGCGGTTCTTGACCCGGATCCGGAAGTACTGGGCTTTCGCGCCCTCGAGCCGGCTTGCATTGCGCGCCACGTCCGGGCTCAGGGTCACGGTCATGTCGAGTCCCTCCTTCGTCACCCG
Organism: Flavobacteriales bacterium; assembly: GCA_028141885.1. Next base: position 27,676 of record JAOIQU010000008.1, read on the forward strand.
CGACCCAAACGGCACTTCGAGGGTGGTTTGGTCCGCCTCCGGCCCGGTGGCGTTGAGCACGAGCCGGCACGTCTTAGCGTCGACCACAAACAAGTCAATCGCCCGTCCGGTCATGCCTGGCGCAACCCCGTCGATGTTCACCTCCACATCCAGAGCGGCAAACCCGGCCACGGGCATTTCTTTGATGCGCCCCACAAGGTGGTGGTCGACGTGGTCTGCGATTTTGTCAATGGCGCGGCCCACGAGGTCGTAGGAGCGGAGGACGCGGAGCTGGTTTTGGACTTCGTCGTTGTAATAACTGAAGTTGCGAGACACCCCACGCGCCCCCATCATCGCATCGACCCCGGTGCTTTCCTTTTGGTTGATCAAAAGCTCCGACGTCGCTTTGTGGATGTCCACAAGTTGGTGCGTGACGAGCCTCCCCGCCCCATAGCCCACCAAGGCCAAACCCAGCAGCATCCACCAATTCTTGCCCAACAATTTGATGTAGGGCCTCAAATCTTCGAAGCTGAGGAGCGGAGTCTGCGAATTCTTTGGCATCTTGCGCAAAAGTAACTCGGAGAAGAATTATGAACAGATTCACCACCATCTCGGCTATTCTCAGTCTGACCCTGTGCTACCAAAGTGCGGTTTCTGGGCAAGTTGATGGGGATGGACGCTGTTGCGATCCTGACATGAGTGACTCCCAGCACCCTACAGCTCCTTGTCAGGCAGCGGGCATTTCGCCAACCAATTGTGTGAATGATGAGCCTTCGGATTGTTTTGGGGTAATCGATCCCAATTCGCCGGCCTGCAACATCCCGATCGACGGTGGCTTAAGCCTTCTAGCTCTCGCAGGAGGTGGACTGGCGACCGCGGCAATGCGCCGTCGCCGAGAAGAGGAGGCTGTCCAAGAGGTGGTCTGACGACAATGCAGTCCCTGCGCATCTGAGCGCGTCACCATGTCCAAGCCGCAAAACTCGATTGAACGCTTGAAGGCTTCGTTTGACGGGCTGCGCAACACCCCAACGTTTCGGTTTTTTGGTCTGGCGTTCCTAGCCTATGTGGTGTGGAGCGTCGCGTACGAGCAGGTGCTGAAGCCAAGCACAACGCTCGACGAGGTGGTCATTGAACACATGGTGCGTTCGACCGAGGTGGTCTTTGAGGTGGTGGGGTGGCCCGTGGGGACGTATCCGCAGCCGGCGACGCACCGGGACCGGGTGGGGGTGGCCGGTCACGCCGGAGTCCAAATCGGAGCCCCGTGCGATGGCGTCGCGCTCTTTGCCCTGTTCGCGATTTTCATCCTGGCCTTTCCCGGGCCGATTTCCCGGAAGGCGTGGTTCATCCCGGCTGGCATCGCGCTCCTGCATCTGGCCAACATCGGGCGGGTTGTCGTCCTGACCCGAATTCAAGCGACGTCCCCAGAGTGGCTGGAATTCAACCACGACTACACGTTCACCGTGCTCATCTACGGACTGATCTTTGCGCTGTGGTACCTCTGGACCGTTTGGGGCCGCCCCTCGAAGCGCCCCGCCACGGAAACCAACGCGACGGCATGAGCGGCCACGACGTCAGCCCCAATCGCGAGCCGTCCAGCGCTGCTCCGGTGTTTTCGTGGCGCAGGCCTTGGTGGTTGCTGGTGTTGGGGGCGATGCTGGGGTTTGGGCTGCTTCAAGAACAGTCCAAAATCAAAGTCAACCACTACCTGCGGGTCGGGGACGCCGAGCGGTTTTGGGAGGACGATGCGGAGGCGCGCACCAAGTGGTGGGAGGCCCATGCGCCGGTCGGGCGACACAATTTTTACGTCAGTCGCGACACGTGGCCCTTGTTTCATGGCCTGACCCGAACCCAACTCGTGGCGTTCAAGTGGGGGCTTTCGGCGGCCATCCTCTTGATCTTCTTCGCGCTTGACGTGCTGTTCCTTCGGACCACGCACGTGGGGGAGAGGGTGCCGTGGCTCGTTCTGATTTATGCCACCGCCGGCGTGCCGATGGTGGGGTTGGCGTTCTCGTCGCCCGGCGAGGCCTGGTACGCCCTGGCCCGCGACATGCTCGGCTTTCTCCAATCGCCACTTCCCTCGCTGATGGTCGTCCTCATTCCGAGCTTTTTGAACCGCATGGCCTGATCGGCGCATGAGGTTTGGGGGGGATTGGGGTGGAATGCGCAACTTTGGGCCCAAACTTCGCAACATGCCCTCCTCTCTGCACGCACGCCTCCAAGACGACCTGTCGCCATTGACCCTGTCGGACGGCGCCCGCGTTTGGATTTACACGGCCAACCGTGTCATGACCTCCGAGGAATGTGCCCTCGTGCAGAACCACCTCGAAGCATTCACATCGGGCTGGGCCGCCCACGGCAAGCCGCTGCAGGCCCAATCTGCCATCCTCGCTTCCCAAATCGTGGTCCTCGCCCTCGACGAATCGGACCAGGCTGCCACTGGATGCAGCATCGACGCTTCCGTCACGGCCCTGAAAGGCATTTACGACCTGGCCCCAACCCTGCAAGACCTCGACCTGTTTGACCGCGCGTGGGTGCTCTACGCCACAGACCCCAATGCTTCAGAATGGCAACGGGCGAAGCTGCACGCATTTTGGGCCATGCGGAAGTCAGGTAACCTGGATGACGACGCGCTCATCGTCGATTCCACCGTCGCCACGCTCGGCGAATTGCGAAGCTCCTTCGTGAAGCCGCTGGCCGATTCTTGGCACTCCCACATGTGGTGACCGCCCCAAACAATTGGACGCAGGTTGGGTTCAATCGCATCGTTCTGAACAACAACGATTTAGGTGCTGATTTGGCGATGAATTCGCAAAAACGCCCGACCAACTCACAAAAGTCTACGTCAAATTTTCATTAACGAACGTTGTTTTTTTCGCATTGCTCGGCTACATTAGTCGCCTTGCAAAGTGTCTTTACCCCTCTCCAGGGCATGCCACGGCGCAGGCAACCTCGTTCTCAAAACCACGTCAATCGTTTGATGGCAAAGGCATTGAGGCGAGTGTTTGACAGCTTGAAAACAATTGTTTGATATAAACCAAAACCTGTTCTAATGTTCAACATGTACACGAAGTTGGCAACCGCTCTCGGGGCGTTTGCACTTCTCTTCTCAACTGGAGCTTGGGGTCAGTGTGCAGAGGGCGAAGTCGCCGTCTCATACGAGATCACCGCGGGATCTTATCCCTCTGAAATCTCCTGGCAGCTCAACGACGCCGCAGGCAACAACTTGTTTGCTGACGGTGGCGCAATCAACCCAGGATGGTCTGGTGAATCAGGCACGTGGTGCTTGGTACCCGGTGACTACACCTTCATCGGCACCGACTCTTACGGTGACGGATGGAACTTCGCCACAGCTTCTTTCTCTGTGTCTGGCAACTTGATTGCCAACTTCGATCTCACTACCGACGAATGCACTGGTGGTTTGGGTCTCAACCCTGGCTGCACTGAGGCCATCACGTTCACCGTGAGCTCTGACGTTCCTGGTTGCACCGATGCAACTGCAGGCAACTACAACGCAGACGCGACTGTGGATGATGGCTCTTGCTGCTTCGACAACATTGTCACCATCAACCTTTTCGACCAATTCAGCGACGGATGGACTTTCGGAGGCGTTTGGGGTGGTATTGTCATCAATGGTGACTCCACGGAATTTGTTGGTGGCGGAGCGCTCTCTTTCGATGTCTGTTTGCCTGACACATGTCTGAACGCAGAAATCAACATTCCGACATATGGTGGCGAGGGCTCTTGGAATGTTACCCAAGACGGCATCATCTTGAACTCTGGTTCTGGCTCAGGCGGTGACTTCAGCGGTACATTCTTCATTTACGCCGGCTCTGGCGATTGTGTTGTGTACGGTTGTTCCAACACCAGCGCCTGCAACTACAATCCGCTCGCCAACCTTGACGACGGATCATGCGACTTTGTGTCCTGCGCTGGTTGCACCGATCCTACGGCTTGCAACTATGACGATACGGCGACGCTTGACGACGCTTCTTGCGACTACTCCTGTATTGGTTGTCTTGATGTGAACGCGTTGAACTACTGCGGCACGTGCACCATCGACGATCCCGCGGCGTGTTTGTACTGCCCAGGCATTCAATACAACTTCAGCATCTTCGACAGCTTCGGTGACGGCATCTGCTGCTCTTACGGAGAAGGTTCTTACTCTGTGACTCTGGACGGTGAGGTCGTCGCTTCAGGCGGTGACTTCGGAACTAGCGAAACGACTGGATTCTGCGCTGAAGACTCTTTGGCTTGTGTTGTTGTCAGCCTCGTTACTGACGCCTACCCAGGTGAGACCTCTTGGGAATTGAGCAACGCCATCACAGGTGAGGTGATCCTCTCGGGCAACGGTACTGACGGTTCGTTCGCCACGGCAGATTGCGTGGGTGGATGCAATGATGCAGGTGCATGCAACTACGATGCTACTGCAGACATCGACGATGGTACTTGTGACTACTCTTGCTTGGGATGTACGGACAGCGCTGCTGCCAACTACAACCCAGAAGCGACTGTGGACAGCGGTGACTGTGTGTACTGCGATCCTGGAACCTTCATCTTGACTGTGGACATGGCTGACAGCTTCGGCGACGGATGGAACGGTGCTGGATATGGCATCTTCGGCGATGCAGGCACCATTTACGAAGGGTCTTTGGATTCAGCCTTCACCGGTGACGGCTTGACTAGCGGTACAGACTTGATTTGTTTGGCTCCTGGGTGCTACTCTTTCCAGACGACATCGGGTGCTGCTCCTGGTGAAATCAGCGTGACTTTGTCCGACGAATTCGGCACAGTGTATGGTACTATTGGTGGCGGTGAGACTTATGGAGTGGACTTCACTTTGACAGGTCAGTGTGACATCTCTGGCTGCACGAACACTGCTGCCAACAACTTCAACCCATCTGCGAGCATCGACGATGGTTCTTGTGAAGTCCCACCTGCAAACGACGACGTGGCAAACGCTGAAGCGTTGGCTTGCGGATTGTCAGCAGCTGGCACTTTGCAGTATGCCAACGACAACGAAGATTTGGCAGGCTTGGAATACGGAAACCTTTTGTTGGGCGGTTCTGGCGTTTGGTACGTCATCAACTCTGATGCCAACCAGCAAATCACCTTGAGCACAGGGGACACCCCAGACAACGTTGGTGCAGACACCGACTACGCAAACAACACGGCCATTTCCATCTTCACACAAGATATGGATGGCAACTTGTCTTGCATCGCCACCAACGACGATGGATTCGACGTTGGATTCCACAGTGCAATCACCTGGACTGCGAGCACGGGTGAAGACTACTACGCTCGTGTCGAGGGTACAGGTGGAAACGAGTTTGTTATTTCGGCTTCTTGCAACCCCGATCAAGCGGATTCTCCTGCCAACGACGATTGCAGTGGTGCCATTTCACAAGTCTCAGGTGAGATGTTCACTGGCAACCTTTGCGGTGCCAACGCTGAAGAAATCTTCCTTAGCTGGGAAGGCACTGGTACACCTTACGCTGTGTGGTTCACATTCAACAGTGGCGACTACGACACCTTCGATTTCACAGCCACGAACTTGTCCAACGAGTCCATTGGTTTCGCAATGCTCCTCGGCAACACGTGTGATGATGTCTCTCAATTCGTGGGCGGTGTTGTGACCGGCACAATCGGTGGTTCGGTGGAATCGTTCCTCCCTGAACTTGAGCCAAACAGCGACTACTACTTTGTGATTTGGACAGATGATCAAAGCACTTGTGGCGACTTCGAGTTCACCACGACTGGCATCATCCTCGGTTGCACCGATACGGCTGCGAACAACTACAATATGGACGCCAACCAGGACGATGGTTCTTGTGACTTTGACGGTGTGACTCCTGCCAACGACGAGTGCTCTGGCGCGATCGCGTTGGAGTGCAACACGGTGACCACAGGCTCTACTGGCGGCTCTACAGCTACAGGCGCTCCCAACGGCGTTGCCAACTGTGAAGCAGCACCTGGCGCGGGTGTGTGGTACTCTTTCGTGGGTGACGGTTCACTCCACACGGTGAGCACTTGTGGCTCAGCCATCGATTCTAAGGTGAACATCTACTCTGCAGACACGCTCTGTGGCGGTGGAAGCACGACTGTGCCCCCAGCTGATGCTTGTGGTGACAGCCTCGTGACCGTGACCTACTCTGTTGGAGGCGGTGATTGGGACGGCGAAATCACTTGGCAGCTCACTGATGAAGGTGGCCAACCAGTTTTGGGTGGAGGCGCTCCAATGAGCGGAAGCGCATGCTTGCCAGCTGGTGAGTACACCTTGATCATGAACGACTCTTACGGTGACGGTTGGAACGGTGCCATTGCAACGTTCAACGACGGTTTGGGTGATGTCTTGGGCTTCGGTGCCTTGGCAGAAGGTGCCAGCGGTACAGCAGCAGTTACTGTTGCACCGTACAGCATGGATCCAATCTTCGTTGCGGGTGACTTCACTTGCATTGCGTCTGCGAACTCTTCGGATGGCAACGGCATCTGTACGTTGTTCGACGCTGACGACGTGAACCTCGAGTTCGTTTCTGAGGTTGGCTTGTTGTACTACGTGTACGTCGGCGCCCAGGATACGGATGGCAACCCTCTCACGGACGATAACGGTGCATTCGACCTCGATTTCACTTGCGCTCCTGTTGTGGAAGGATGTACTCAGTCTGGAGCTTGCAACTACAACCCCGATGCCAACGTCGACGACGGTTCTTGCGAAATCTTTAGCTGCGTGTGCCCAGACAGCACAGGCAACGCTCTCCAGTTCTACATGTACGACTCATTCGGTGACGGATGGAACAGTGCGGCCTACGTGATCACGGACTTGAACGGCGACGAAGTTGCTTCAGGCAACTTGGACGACGCACTTGTCTCCGTGGATCAAGACAACTTCGCTGGACCTGAAAATGGTTTCGACCTGTTCTGCTTGGCCGACGGTTGCTACATCATCACGGTTGACGGTGGTTTCTACCCAAGCGAGGTGTCATGGGAGTTGCTCGACGCGGATGGAAACATCCTTGCGGCAGGCGGTCCAACTGACGGCATCACTGTTTCTCTCGGAGGCGCAGTTTGCGGTTGCACTGATGCAGGAGCTTGTAACTACGACGAAACGGCCACGGATGAGGACGGCTCTTGTGAGTACGAGTCGTGCGGTGGTTGTACCGACAACACTGCATGCAACTATGATGCTGCTGCAATCATTGACGACGGCTCATGCTGCTACGAAAACTGCGTGAGTGTCAACATGAGCGACAGCTTCGGTGACGGTTGGAACGATGCGATTTACACCCTCACTGATGTGAACGGAACTGAGATTGGTACCGGAACCATCGACGCTGGAAGTAATGCCATTGATTCTTACTGCTTGGCTGACGGCTGCTACATCATCACAGTTACAGAAGGCTTATGGCCAGGAGAAATCTCTTGGAGCATTTCTGGTGCGTTCGGTGGATTCGTCGAGGGTGGTGCTGGTGAGTCAGTGACCTTCAACGTTGGTTCTGGTGACCAGTGCATTGTGGGTTGTGACATCGCTTGCGCTTGCAACTACAACGAAAACACCAACATCTCTGATGTCACTTTGTGTGTCTTCGATGGATGCAGCGGTTGTACGTACGAGGGTTCTGAACTCTACGATCCAAACGCAATCGTGGACGACGGTTCTTGCACATTCGACTTTGCAAACCCATGTCCTGCTGACTTGAACGGCGACGGCTCGGTCTCTACGGCTGACTTGCTCGAGTTCTTGACTGCATTCGGACAGATCTGCGAATAATCGAAGTCTAGACTTGAAAGAAAGGCCCGGCGCAAGCCGGGCCTTTTTGTTTCTTTACGGGCATGAATACGATTCTCATCACTGGCGCGGGAACGGGCATTGGTGCAGCCACAGCAAGACAATTGGCACTGCACGAGGGCGCACGATTGATTTTGGCGGGACGGCGATTGGGGCCGTTGGAAGAGGTGAAGGATTCCTTGCCGGGAAGTGAAGAGCATGTCGTGGTTTCACTCGACATCGGCAATGCTCAGGACTTGGTGGATTGGTTGGACAGCAGCCAGGCCGCGCTGGATCGTCATCCATTGGTGGGGGTATTTGCCAACGCGGGGGTGGGGGGACCCAATGAATTTGGAGCGCAGGACCGTTGGGATGAAATCATTCGCATCAATTTGACTGGCACGTACAATACCTTGATGGCATGCAAACCTCATTTGGATGCAGCGCCTGGCATCAAGCATGCTTTGGTGACGAGCAGTGTGCTGGCGCGATTTGGGGTGCCGGGACAGACGGCTTATGTCGCAAGCAAAACGGGCTTGCTCGGGCTGGTGCGATCGTTGGCGGTGGAATGGTCGGCCGAGGGCATCATGGTGAATGCCCTTTGTCCAGGATGGGTAGAAACTGAAATGGCCCAGGCCAGCATTCAAGGGATGGCGGACGCCCAAGGCATTTCCTACGAAGCTTCAAAGGCCCAGCAGGAGGCCTTGTTGCCTGCAGGTCGGGTAAGCACGCCTCAAGAGATGGCGCAGTGGGTGGATTTTCTGTTTTCCGGTCTTGCGGAAGGGGATTCGCGCTCGCGCCTGGCGACATTCACGGGACAAGCGTTGGATGTGAACAGCGGGTCTTGGATGGGGTGAGCCAGGTGCCGAAGCGTCGCAGACCACAGAGGCGCGGACTACCTTTGCATCATGAGACACAACCTCAGTGACATCACGGCGCTCATCAAGGACCGCCGTTCTTTTGCGCCTGAACAGCATTCAGCACGCAAGGTGCATCGCGATGTGGTGGAAGAAATTTTGCGTGCTGGGATTTGGGCACCGACGCACGGCATGACGCAGCCATGGCGTTTCACGGTGTTTCAAGAAGAGGGGTTGGAAGCGTTGCGTGTGGGGATGCCCTTGTGGTACACAAAGGCCATGGAAGGCGGTGTCGTCAGTGAAGCCAAGTTGACCAAGTTGCGCCATCGCTTAGATACGTGTAATTGTGTGGTTGGCATCGGCATGGTGCCTGACGTGAATGGCCGAGTCAGTCAAGAGGATGAAGAGTGGGCGGTTGCCTCCGCTGTGCAGAACATGCACCTCATGTGCACGGCCTACGGTTTGGGCGCGAAGTGGACCACCCCTTCTTTCATGAAGTTGCCAGAGGTCAAAGCCGAGTTCGGATTGCCTGAAGAGGGCAAAGTCATGGGCTTGTTTTTTGTGGGATATCCTGACCGTGAATGGCCGGAGTCGCACCGTTGGCCTCTCGAGTTTGTGACGCGCTGGAAGACCGACTCCGACACAGTTGTTCAGCACGAACGCAAGCCCACAGTTTGATGAGGTGGGTCAACCACTACACGCACCCTGGGGACACGCGATACCACGTGTTTGTCTTTCGTGAACCGCATTGCGCCGATCGTTTTGAGGCGCGTTGTGTCGAGGAGGGCATTGCCTTCGAGCGTCACGAGGAGGGAGGAGAGGTGATGTTTGGTGTGGCCAAGACGTCATTCACCGAAGCGCTCCGGGCGAACCACTTGGTGTATGCGGAGTTCCGCTCCCATTTCATTCCTCACCAGGGCTGGAGATGGGGTTTACTCGTGTTCACCGCCGCTGTGCTGGGGCTCGCCTTGATGGGGTGGTTGACGTCAACCACGGCGCACGGTCAAGTGGAGGCAGGGTTGCCGTGGGAGCTTGATGTGCTCGCGCGTATGCACGTTCCTGTAGGCACATTGGGCATGGAAGCAACTCAAGTGGAAGATCAAGGCATCGATGCGGTATGGTCGCCTCGTGTCGGATCGGATTTGGGATTGCGCATCCACCGACGATTGAAGGATGGCTGGACGTTGGGGGGAGGGGTGGAGTGGATTCGCCGAGAACACGACATTGTGGTGGCCTACAACAACGATTCGTTGGGTTTGAACGCACTGGACACCTTGCCACGGATGCGCAGTTTGGCCTATCGCATTCCCATGCTTGGCGGCATTCGGATCCCTCTTGGATGGAACGACCTCGAAGTGCAATCGAGCTTCGGGGTTGCCATTGAATGGAAGACGAGCGAGACCGTGGTGAGCCAGTTGGTCCAAACCGAGGGACAGGACCACGTTGTCCAAGCGTATCAAGGCCGAACGCGCTATGCGGCACTGCCCATCGTTGCGGAAATCGGCATCCAACGTCGGGCCAAGACGAAGCAAGCAGGCTGGTACCTGGGGTGGCATTGGTCTAGCCCCGTAGGTCGAAGTGCTTGGGCCGAAAACACTTGGGCTTCGGGCTCGACGGCCGGCGTGGCTCGCAATTATTTGAACATGGTGAACACGGGCCTCGATGTCCGTTTGGTGTTGCCAGAATGAAAAAAGGCCCACCGAAGTGGGCCTTTTCGCATTCAATCCGGGTTGATGCAATCACATGGCCTTGGCCACGAGGTTGAATCCTACGGTGAAGTTGTCGTGAATGAGGTTGTCGCCGAGGTTTTCGAAGAACGACCCCGATCCGTATTTGACGTCGAATTCAGCGCGGTTGAGGATCGCAGAACCTTCAATGGTGTAGGCATCTCCGGTGTTGGTCACTTTCGCGTCAAACGTCACACTCTTGGTGATCCCGCGAATGGTGAAATCGCCGGTTACGGTGTGTGTCGCGTCGCCTGAAGCATCTTTCAATGGCATCATGTTGCGGAGCGTGAACGAGCTCGTTTTGTGCTCTGAGACGTTGAAGAATTCATCGCTGTTGAGGTGACCCACAAGCTTGTCGCCCCATTCGCCTTCCAAATCTGTGCATGCAATGGTTTGCATGTCGACAATGACGTTTGCCGAGGTGAGGCTGCCATCGGTGACAGACAAGTACCCGTTGGCCAAATTGACGGTGCCCATGTGCTCGCCTGTGACTTTCGTCGCATGCCATGTCACGGAGGAGGCAGCTGCATCCACTTTATATCGCGTGGTGCCGTCGTTGGAGGCAAATGCCGTCAAGGTCAGTGCCATGGTGGCACAAAGGGTCATGAATGTGTTCATGGTTAGGGGATGTTTGATGTGTTTGTCAGTGTTGTTGTTCGTTCCAGCGGTCGAGGACCTCGATTGCCGCCAGTGCGTCTTCTTGGGACCAAGCGTCCTCCAAAGAAGACATTTCTCGATCCATGATGTTCTTCAACGCTTCGGTGAGTTGTTGGCCTGATGCGGTCAAAACGATGTCCACGCGTCGTCGGTCGGCAGGACAGGCTTCCCGTTGCACCAATCCTTTGTCGAGCAGTTTGTCGACCAGGCGAGAGGTGTTGCTGTTTTTATCAATCATCCGATTGCTGATGTCCCGCAAGGCGATGGGCTTCCCTTTCTGGCCACGAAGGATGCGCAGGATGTTGAATTGTTCGGGCGTGATGCCGTGCGGCTTGAGCAGCATGCGGTGCTTACTCAGGAGACCACTGGCCGTGTGCAGGACAGTCAGGACGAGCTGTTCTTGTGGAGAGGCAAATGAGGCCATTTGCAGAGCTTCTGACGTCTTCATGAAGCAAATGTATAGACATTTGATGTATATACAATAAAAAGAATGCGAAAAAGGGGCCGAAGCCCCTTTCCCTGTAAGCTGTTCTTAGAATTGGTAGCCAAAGGCAATGTTCAAGCGAAGGTTGATTCCGCCCGATGGGATGTCGTACGACTTTCCTGTGTTGTTGCCGACTGCGTTGGTGTTGGCAAGCGACAAGCCAAGTCCGCTGTAGAAGTCCACGCTGAAGTGGTCGCCAAAGGGTTTGTGTGTTCCCAGCTGCATGCCAAAAATGGATTTGGTTGCTGACACTTCATAGCTGTCGTCGGCTGGATCCAAACCTTCATCTGTCAAATCAGTCCAGATGTCTTCAGACCAATCCGAGGTCCAATTGGAGATGCGGTTTGAATTGTACAGCCCAAAAAAGAATCCATTCATTGCGCCGTCGTCCTTGCCGTACCAGCGGATCTCTGGATCGATGGCGATGCCTCCTGCACCATCTTCAGATGGAAAGGCCAACGCGCCGATGATGGGTCCAGAAATGACGGGCGCCACACCCAAGCTGACAGTCGCATTGCCCCACGCGTTGTATTCGTAGTGGACCATGGCCAATTGGCCTTTGAGGATTGTGACTGGCGTGACTTTGACAGCAGATTTGCTCTGTCCAAAAGAGGTGCCTGCGACCATCAAAGCGCAACCGAGGAGTAAGATGTTTTTCATGAGAATTGGAAAATGATTGTGGTCATGGTTTTGATTCCCGACAAGTTCAACTGGACAAGGCATTCCTCACAAATGAGGCGATCACCTTGCCGTCCGCTTGTCCAGCCATGGCTTTGGATGCCATGCCCATGACTTTGCCCATGTCGGCCATGGAAGAGGCTCCTGTCTGAGCAATGATTTCCGCAACTCTGGCTTTGATTTCCTCTTCAGACAGCGCAGCGGGAAGGAACTCTTGGATGACCGCGGCTTGTGCTTCTTCCTCGGCAGCCAGGTCAGCGCGCCCTTGCTCGTGGTACAGCGCCGCGGTTTCCTTTCGCTGTTTGAGCAGTTTGCTTAGGATGGACATGGTGACGGCGTCGTCTACGGTGTCCCCAGCGCCTTCTTTGGTCGCCTCGAGCATGATCTTGCTTTTGATGTCCCGCAATGCGGAAAGCCGATCGCGATCCTTGGCGCGCATGGCATCCTTGATGCCATCGGAAATGGAGTTGGCCAAGTTGCCCATCAGTCGACGTTGTCGTGGAGGAACGGATTGTCGTTTTTCAGCTCGAGGCGGCGGTTGCCTTCTTCGTCAAACTCTTCGTTGACGCGCATGCGGCTGACCTGAGACTCCGAGCTCTGCGGTGTGTCGTCAATGCTGATGTTCCGCCGCTTGTATGCGGGTTCGTTTTCCAAATCTGCAATGCGCCCGGGCAGGTTCAGTTTGCTCTTGAATTCCGCAAGGCTGCGTGTGATTTGGCGTTGACGCTCTGCAAAGGCCTCACGCGATGGCTGCACGGAGGGCTGGGAAGCAGCAGGTTGAGGTGCCTCTGTCTCTTGGGTCTTGCTTTCGGCAGCAGGAGCCTGCGGGGTCAAGTCCTCGGGTTCTGGCACATCGTCGAGGTTGTAGATGATGAACTCCTCGTTGGAGGTCACACTTTCTTCATTGACGTCAGGCGTTTCAGCCTGGTCCGTGGGTTCGGCAAACGCCTCGACTTCTTCAACCGCCTCGACCTCGCGATGGGTCAAACTGTCTTGGGGCAGGTCAGCCTGTACCTCTGCAGAAGGCACGGCAGAGTCAATCGTTTCATCGGAAGGGGCGAACAGGTCTTTTTGAGGAGCCCCGACATCCCACTTGTTCTTGTCAATGGTGTCGGTGACTTCATCGGTCTTGATGAAAGGTTCGGCTTCTGGCGAAGGCACCACGGGCGGAACGTTGGCCACTGGCGTTTCCTGTTGCTCGTCGAGCCACATCTTCTTGGGACCTGCAGCAAGCTGGGTGTTGTCCAAGGTTGCGGCGTCAAAGCCTGTGGCGATGACAGTCACACAAAGGTCCTCCCCGAGGGTGTCATCTGTGCCGTAGCCCCAGATGACTTCCGCGGTTTGGCCTGCAGCCTCCTGAATGTGGTCGGTGATCTCCATGATCTCGTCCATCAGAATTTCTTCGGTGCCAAACGTGATGTTCAGCAACACAAAGTTGGCGCCTGTGATGTCGCTGTCGTTGAGAAGCGGGCTCTCGAGCGCGTCGCTGACGGCTTTTTGAGCGCGACCTTGACCCGACGCGCTTCCAGATCCCATGATGGCCCGACCACTGTCGCGCATGACGGTGTTGACGTCGTTCATGTCCACGTTGATTTCCCCTGTCAACGTGATGACCTCAGCGATGCCTTTGGCCGCTGTGCAGAGGATTTGGTCGGCATTCGCGAAGGCGCTGCGGATGGTTTGGTTGCCAAACAACTCGCGCAATTTGTCGTTGCGGATGATGAGCAAGGTGTCCACGGCCTCCCTCATGGCTTCGAGGCCGTCTGAAGCTTGTTGGTTTCTCCGACGTCCTTCGAATTGGAAGGGCACCGTGACAATGCCCACGGTCAGAATGCCGCGTTCCTTGCAGGCCTGTGCAATGATGGGCGCGGCTCCCGTCCCTGTGCCTCCACCCATGCCTGCGGTGACAAAGACCATGCTCGTGTCGTTTCCGAGCAGGGCCGTCAACTCGTCCAAGCTCTCGATGGCGGCGTTCTTTCCCACCTCCGGAAGCGATCCCGCACCTTGACCTCCAGTCAACGTCGCACCCAGCTGCACCTTCCGGGGTACGGGGCTGATGTCCAGCGCCTGCGCGTCGGTGTTGCACACGATGAAGTCCACGCCAGTGATGCCTTGCTCAAACATGGTGTTGACCGCGTTGGAGCCGCCTCCGCCGACGCCGATGACTTTGATGGGAGAATTCGTGGATTGGGGAATGTTGAATTGCATGGGATGGGATTTTCTGTGGGGAGAGGTCAAATGGGGTGCTCAGGCGAGGTCTTCGGTTTCAAACCAGTTTTTCACGCTCTGCATGAATTTCTGGATGCCAAGGTTGGGCAAGGCCACGCGGTCGTTGGTGGCGGCGGGTTCTTCTTGGGTCTTCGCGCGGAGGCGATCATAACCCTTGATGACGAGGCCCACGCCTGTGGAGTACGATGGGATGGATGTGTCTTCAGGCGCATTGGCGATGTGCTCCCCGGGGAAGCCGAGTCGGCAATCCAGGCCTGTGACGAATTGGAAGAGTTGGGTGACGTGCTTCAGTTGTGAGCCACCTCCGGTCAGCACAATGCCGCCAATCAACTGGTCTCCGAAGCCCGAGCTTCTGATTTCGTAGTGCACGTGCTCGATGATCTCGGTCATGCGTGCTTCGATGATTTGGGAAAGGGTTTTGAGGGCAATCTCCTTGGGCTTGCGTCCGGTCAGGCCAGGGATGCAAACGATTTCATTGGACTTTGTCTCTTGGGAGAGGGCAGATCCAAACTTCTTCTTCAGCTGCTCTGCCTGGCGCTTCATGATTTGGCACCCTTGGCGAATGTCATCGCTGATGACGTTGCCGCCGAAGGGGATGACGGCCGTGTGGCGGATGATGCCATCTTGGAATATGGCGATGTCGGTGGTGCCGCCACCAATGTCCACCAAGGCCACACCGGCTTCTTTTTCTTCCTCCGAGAGCACTGAGGCGGCCGAGGCAAGGGGTTCGAGGATGAGCTGGTCGACTTCAAGGCCCGCCTTTCGGATGCACTTGTAGATGTTCTGGGCTGCGGCCATTTGGCCGGTGATGATGTGGAAGTTCGCTTCGAGTCGAACGCCAGACATGCCCACAGGGTCTTTGATGCCCTGCTCGTTGTCCACCGTGAATTCTTGGGGGATGACATGCAGGATTTCCTCACCAGGTTGCATCACCAATTTGTGCATGTCCTCGATCAACGCTTCGATGTCAGCCTGCCCGATTTCAGATTCGAGGTTCTCCCTGGTGATGAGTCCACGATGCTGCAAGCTCTTGATGTGCTGACCTGCGATGCCCACGTTCACCAATCGGATTTGGGCGCCGACTTTTTGCTCGGCTTCTTGCACCGCTTGTTTGATGGATGCCACGGTGCGGTCGATGTTGGCGACAACGCCGC
Organism: Flavobacteriales bacterium; assembly: GCA_028141885.1. The sequence continues at coordinate 43,203 of JAOIQU010000008.1, forward strand.
GCGAAACCCCAACGGATTCACTTCGGCCGTAACCGAGGAGTTCGATTTTGCCGAACTCGTTCTTCTGGCCGATGAAACAGGCAATTTTGGTCGTACCGATGTCGAGGCCGACAACAATTTCTGCGGGTGTGTGTTGGGATTGGTTGTCCATCATGGGTAGCGTTGGGCGATGACTTGATCGCGGTAGGTGAGGTCGATGCGTTTGTAGTTGCGGAGGTTGCCGCGCTTGACTTGGGCGCGGTAAAAGGCCAACAGGTTGCGCTTTTTGTGTTCGCAGTTGTCGGCGTTGCCCAAAATCACTTCATGGCCAGCGAGCCGAGGGTGAAGCACGAGTTCACCGTCGTCGTTCATGGACAACTGGTCGGTGAGGGCATTCCAAAACGGATCGTCTTTCGTGGCGTTCACGAACCGGAACCCCATGTGCGCTTGGGTCTCACGCTTGACGTGCATGACCGGAATGTGCGGGGTGAAATGCACATCCAATGGCATCCGTCGTCCGTCCTCATCGAGGTAGTGATCTTCGCCAGTGTCGGTCATGTGCACGCGCAGCAAGGGGTGTCGCTGCCAAACGTCGATGTGGACGGTGCCGTTCATTTGGGTGTACACCTCAGCACGCTCGCACGCGTCCATGTCTGTCAGATGGGACAGGATGAGTTGGAGGTCGACGTCGTTGAGCAATTCGCCTTCGAGGCGGTTCGTGCCAAGTCGCCCTTCGATGGCATCGGCATCCAAAAAGCCGACCTCATTTTCATCCAACACTTGGATGTCGACCTTCTGAACCCTGCGTTCCTTGGCTTCGGCCGCAGCAAACCCAAGCATCGCACCGAGTGCGGATAGGAGGAGGGTGGTGCTGAGGATGCGTTGGATCATGACTTCATTCGAGGCGTGCTCTCATGTGCTGGAGGGCTTGCGGAACAAGGCGATCGATGTCGCCCGCGCCTGCTGTCACCAGCACGTCGACAGAACGTGCCTTCAAGTCACCGAAGATGGAATCTGAAGTCGTCAATTGTTTGTGTACGCCCGAGATGTTATCAAACAGCCATTGTGCATCAACCCCTGGAATCGGAGCCTCACGAGCCGGGTAAATCGGCAGCAAAAACAACCGGTCGGCTTGCCCCAAAACTTCGGCAAACGCTGGACCAAAATCGCGCGTTCGGGAGTACAAATGAGGCTGAAACACAAGGGTGATTTCACGTTTGGGCCAACGCTCGCGGACGGCGTCGAGCAACGCTTGGAGCTCTGTTGGATGATGCGCGTAGTCGTCGACGTACACGGCTGTGGGATGGTCCAAATGCACTTCCATTCGCCTGCGCACACCGTCAAATTGTGCCGCCACCCGCTGGATGACGTCACCCGACACACCAGCATGCCATGCCATGGCCGCGGCCACCAGGGCATTGGCCACATTGTGTTTGCCAAGCAAAGCTGGGCGCGCGGAAAAAATCAGCGGAATTTGTTCGCTCGTCGCGTTCACCCCGAGGTGGAACGCCACCGAATCACCTTCCTTTCGTGCAACGTGATTCACTGCCGCGTCGGGCGCTTCGGACGCATCGATCACCGCGAAGCGCTCAATTGTTGGTTGACCGTTCGTTTCTGGCCACTCTAGCCCAGCAGGGAGAATAAGGGTGTCTTGAACCTGGCTTCCAAATTGCTCAAACGCGACCCGAAAGGCCTCTTCCGTTCCGTAAATGTCGAGGTGGTCAGGTTCGAGGTTCGTGATCGCTGCAATGGAGGGGTGGAGGTGATGGAAGCTTCGGTCAAATTCATCGGCCTCGACGACGTGCCAAGGGGCACCAGGTCGGGTGATGTGGTTGCTGTCCGAGGCTGAACTGATGCCGCCGAGAAAGGCATGGCACCCGTCCTCGGAGGCGTCAAGCATCGCCGCAAGCCAACTGGAAGTCGTGGTCTTGCCGTGTGTTCCCGCGACGGCGAGGGTGGGACAGCCGTCTGTGATTTGGCCCAAGAGGGCAGCCCGTTTGATGGGCACAATTCCTCGCGCTTTGAAATGCATCAACAGCGGCAAATCTTCCGGCACTGCCGGGGTCCAAACGACAGTCAGGGTTTTGGGCGTCGCGTCTTTCGCCCACGTGGGCAAGTCCAATGGCTCCGACGAGTGGGTCACAGCCATGCCTTCTTTAGAGAGCGTCTCCAGAAGCGGTGAAGGGGTCAAATCGTAGCCGCCCACCTCGTGACCCAGCAATTTGAGATGTCGGGCAATTGCGCTCATGCCGATGCCGCCAAGGCCTAGAAAGAAGACGTGGCTTGTGCGCACGGCTCCCATGTTCAAACGAGGCTTTCGAGTTGGTCCACGACGGCGGCCGCGGCATCAGGTCGTGCGGCCTGTTTCATGGCGCGTGCCATGGCATCGCATTGCTCAGGGTCGTCGAGCAGCGCTTTCAAGCGGTTGCCGAGCTGCTCTCGAACGGAAGTGTCCGGCATCAAGATGGCGCCACCCAACTCAGTCAGACTCCGCGCGTTGTGCGTTTGGTGGTCTTCTGCCACATGCGGTGAGGGCACGAGGATGGCGGCCTTGCCCACGAGGGCCAGTTCGGCAATGGACATGGCACCGGCTCGGGAGGCGATGACCGCGGCGGCCTGGTATGCGAGGTCCATTCGGTCGATGAATCCCGTGCACACCACCCCGTCGCAGGGATGGGCGTCAAGCCACGTTTGACAAGCTTCGGTATGTCGTCCCCCACATTGCCACAACACCTGGTAGCCGCGCTCCGATTGGCGGGGCATTTTGCCCAGGAGGGCTTGCACCGCTTCGTTCATGGATTGCGCCCCCAGGCTTCCACCCATGACAAACACCACGGGCAGATCTTCGGTGAATCCCCAGTGCGCGAGGGCGACGTTGCGGCTTTCAGGGTCTGCGTTTGCGAGGTCACAAACATGGGCCCTCAAGGGATTGCCCGTAAGGACGATTCGGTCCTTGGGAAACCATCGCTCCAGTCCGGGCAGCCCCGCACAGATGCGGTCTACGCGTTTGGCGAGCAGCCGGTTGGTGATGCCGGGAAAGCTGTTTTGCTCTTGGATCAGTGTGGGAAGGCCTTTTCTGGCCGCTTGGTCCAACAACGGTCCACTGGCGAACCCACCAACACCCACCACGATTTGCGGCTTGTGGGTGCGCAACAGACGACGCGCTTTAAGAAGACTGCTGAGGAGTTTGAAGGGAAAGGACAGGTTCCTTGTGCTGGTCAGTTTTCGTTCAAGTCCGCTGATCCAAAGCCCGTCGATGTCGTAGCCTGCAGCGGGAACTTTCTCCATTTCCATCCGTCCAAGGGCGCCCACGAATCGAATGTTGGCTTCTGGGTTGCGACGTTTGATCTCGTCGGCGATGGCAAGGGCGGGATGGATGTGTCCTCCAGTGCCTCCACCGGAAATCATGACGTTTTCGATGCGACCCATCAGGTGAGCGTGTTTCCGTTGGAAGACGCGCCGGCTTGAAGGGGGTCTTGTTGAACCACGCGCGTGACGGCGAGCATCATGCCCAGCGAGAGGCAGGTGAACAGCAGTGAAGTGCCCCCGTAACTGACGAGGGGTAGCGGTTGACCTGTGGTGGGAAACAGCCTGACGGACACCCCCATATTTACCAGCGCTTGGACGGTGATCATCAATCCAAGCCCGAGCACGAGGTTTCGACCAAACGTGGATCCACACTTGATGGCTGTTCTCGACGCCCGGAACAACAACGCGAGGTAAAGCAACACCAAACCCAAACCGCCGACAATGGCCCCCCACTCCTCCACGATGAAGGCAAAAATCATGTCGGAGTAGGGGTGGGGCAGAAAGTTTCGTGACGCGGGGCCATGGGGGAACAATCCGCCTTTGTAAATGGCAACCTGTGCCAATTCGATTTGGTAATCTTCCTCACTCGTGACGCCTTCTTGTCCTGTGGCAAAACCGACAAAACTCTCCATCCGATTGGCCCAGGTTCCAAATCGAGGCAACGCCTCAGGTGCCGCCTTGCCAATGCCGTAAAGGCCGATGAGCCCGACGGCCGCAAGCCCAACAATTCGGAACATGTGCTTCCATGGCAATCCTCCAACGAACAGCATGGTCACACAAATAGCCCCCAACATGGCAGCCGTGGAAAAATCTGAAGGCAAAATGAGCAGGCAGATGGCTCCGATGCCGCCAAGGATGGGCATCAATCCTTGCCAGACGTCGTCAAGAACATCCGCGCGCACTTGCAATTGTCGCGCCACCCAAACCACCAAGGCGAGCTTGGCAAAGTCCGACGTTTGGACGGTGAGCCCGATGAATGGAAGCTTGATCCACCTTCGTGCGTCGTTGATGTCCGTGCCAAACAACAAGGTAAACACGAGTGCGGCGATGGCCAGCACGAACAACACGTTGGCCAATTTGCCGAAGTACTTGAAGTGGATGCGGTGAACCCCAAACATCACAAACCAGCCTCCCGCAAGCAGTCCGATTTGCTTGAACAGGAATTTGGCGCTGTTGCCATCGGCTTTGTAGGCAAGCGTGCTGATCGCGCTGTACACGGTGACCAAGGAAGCCACAGTCAGCACGAGGGCAATGCCCCAAAGCACGCGATCGCCTTCCAACCGCTGACGGATGCCGGCAAGGAGTTCGTTCATCGCAATGCGCTCCAATCAGAGTTGACGAACGGCGGCCTTGAAGGCGCGTCCACGTTGTTCGTAGCTGCCAAACAAATCAAAGCTCGCGCACGCCGGAGACAACATCGCGGTATCGCCAGGCATGCCCAATTCGTAGGCTTTGGCCACAGCTTCTTCTGCAGAAGCCACATCCCAGCTGCTCTCGACGAGTTCGTCGAACGCGGCATGCAGTTTCGCGTTGTTTTTGCCCATGCAAATCATGTGCTTCACTTTGTCGCGCACGAGGGGCACCAAGGTGCTGTAGTCGTTGCCTTTGTCGATGCCGCCGGCAATCCAAATCACGGGTGCCGTTGCACATTCAAGCGCGTACCACACGCTGTTGACGTTGGTCGCCTTCGAGTCGTTGATGAACGTGATGCCGTTCACTTCTTGCACGAATTCAAGTCGGTGCTCGACGCCTTCGAAGCTTTGCAAGCTTTCGCGAATGCCTTCTTTGCGCAGATCGAGCACGCGGCCGGTCATGCCGGCAGCCATGGAATTGAAGAGGTTGTGTTTCCCCTGCACGGCCAATTTCTGAATGGTCATGGAAAAAGAATTGAAATGTTGGAGGATGAATTGTGAATGGTCTTGGGGGGCCAAACCGCCACCGTGTCCGTCCCGCATCACCTCGTCGAGGGAGCGTTCGGCGCTGATGGGCAGCAGCTGGGCGGATGTGCCGTGTTGGTCCAGCATGCGCTGGGTCCACTCGCAGTCCGCGTTGTAAATGAGGTGGTCCGCCTCGGTTTGCGAGGCGGTGATGCGCCACTTTGACGCGGCGTAGTTGGCCATCTCGTACCCGTATCGGTCGAGGTGGTCCGGGGTGATGTTGAGCAGCAGCCCAACGTTGGGTCGAAACGTGTTCGTGCCGTCGAGTTGGAAGCTGCTCACTTCCAGCACGGTGGCTTGGGCCTGCCCTTCGTCGTTTGTCACGCGCTCGGCCAGGCGTCGGGCCCAACTCGTGCCGATGTTGCCCACACAGTCCGTGTCCCACCCTTCGTTTCGAAGGAGATGGTCGATCATGGCGGTCGTGGTCGTTTTGCCGTTGGCGCCGGTCACCGCGACGACGGGGTCAGTGTGCCCCAGGGCGCGATGGGCGCGCGAGGCGTATTCGATTTCGCTGATGACCTCTCTGCCCTGTGCGATGCAGGTTTGCACGACAGGAGCTGTGTCAGGGATGCCCGGACTCTTCACCACCGCGGCGGTGTCGGCCCAGCCCCCAGGTTGATGGCCCCCGATTTCGAAGGCGATGCCCGCGGCTTCGAGCTCCGTCACTCCCGGACCTGTGCCATCTCCCGCGTCGCTCACGAACGCACGCGCACCCAGGGACTTCGCCAGCAAGGCGGAGCCCACGCCGCTTTCGCCGGCGCCAAGGATGAGGATGGGATCAGTGAGGTTCATAGGTTCGTTGGGGTCAGCGGACTTTCAGGGTGACGATGGTGATGACGGCAAGGAGGATGCCCACGATCCAAAACCGCGCGGTGATTTTGGACTCAGGCATGTTCTGCTTTTGGTAGTGGTGGTGAAGGGGTGCCATGAGGAACACCCGACGGCCTTCGCCGTATTTCTTTTTGGTGTATCGGAACCACCCCACTTGGATGACCACGCTGAGGTTTTCGATGAGGAAAATCCCGCAGAGCAAGGGGATCAAGAGTTCTTTGCGGATGGCGATGGCGAACGTGGCAATGATGCCGCCCAGCGCCAACGACCCGGTGTCGCCCATGAAGACCTGAGCAGGGAAGGCGTTGTACCAGAGGAAGGCCACGCAAGCCCCCACAAACGCAGCGATGAACACCACGAGCTCCTCCGAGCCGGGGATATACATGATGCTCAGGTAATCGGCGATGACCGTGTTGGAACTGACGTAGGCGAGCACTGCGAGGGCCATGCCGATGATCGCGCTGGTGCCTGTGGCCAGTCCGTCGATGCCGTCCGTGAGGTTGGCGCCGTTGCTCACGGCGGTCACGATGAGGATGACGAGTGGGATGAAGACCACCCACACGTATTGGGCCGCATCGTCAATCAACCACGACAACAGCCAGGCGTAGTCAAAATGGTTGTCCTTGATGAAGGGGATGGTCGTGGCCGTGGAACGGACGGTGGTCCACGTGTCGTCGGTCGTCAATTCCTTGATCGCGATGTCGGGATGCCAAATCATCGCCGCCCCCAGGATCAACCCCATCCCAATTTGACCGATGACCTTGAATCGACCGGCCAGCCCCTCTTTGTTCTTTTTGA
>JAOIQU010000078.1 GCA_028141885.1 Flavobacteriales bacterium
AATTGCTGCAATGCGACGAGTGTGTCTTTGACCACGGTGACGTCGGGGTGGGCTTCCCAGGCCGTGTTGGAGGTGATTGCATGCACGGCTCCGGCCTCCAGTGCATGCTCTACGAAGGTGTTGCCATCGAAATTCGCACCCCGAATGGCGACGTAAATGTGGTTTTTGAGATCAACACGGGTGTCAATCGATACGCCACTGGCCCGAGATCTTACCTTGAGCAGGTGTTCCATGGTTTCTGACGGAAGAGCTTGCATGCAACCGGAGTTCACTCAAAGAAAAACCCCGCGGCGAGGCCGCAGGGTTGTCTTGTCTAAAGTTGTTGACGCCTCGTTGAGGACGGCAATGTCATTGACCTCCGTACGGGACGGGTGTGCCCATGCGGTCCATGGCGCAACGGAATCCAATGGACGCTGAGCTCTGACGTTCGTCGAGGAAACGACGTGTGCCAGGAATGAGGTAGTATGCCCTGTCATCCCAGCCTCCACCTTTGTAAACTCGGCTGCGGTTTGTGATGAGCGTTGAGCTCCCTTGAACATCGCCTGAGGAGTAAATGCCTTCGCTTTGTTTGTCTCCATCGAGGTAGTCGATGTTGTCTGCAACCGTGTAGTTGGTTCGATTGAGGTTTTCTTCCAAAGACTCAGGACGCATTTGCATTTCACCCGGCAAGGCAACAATGTTGTCGCTGAATCCTTTTCTCAAATCAGCGGCGGCGAGGGCGTCGCTGTCCACAATGAGGTCCATGGCATCCTGCATGAGGGTTTGTGCTTCCTCGAAGCGCAATTCAGGCGGATTTCTTTTTTCGATGGCCGCTTGCACCTTGTCCTGCAACAAGGTGATGAGGTCCTGGTCCTCAGGAGTCAGGGCATTGATTTCATTTCCGGTGGACTGATACGAAATCAAAAAGCCGTTCACTTCGTCGATGTCATAGACCACGAAGTCGTATTTCTCCACGGGATTTCCGTCAGCGCTCAGCCGCTTGGTTTCGTAGACGTTGCCGCGGAAAGGTCGGAATTCGTTGTTGTCTTGAATCGACAAGGGGCGGTAAACATCCATGACCCACTCGTTGACGTTGCCCGCCATGTTGAACAAGCCGTAATCGTTGGGGGCGTATTGGTAAACGTTGACAGTGATGTCTCCAAAGTCATTCAATGCACCTGCTACACCCATGTAGTCGCCTCGTCCCTTGACGAAGTTGGCGTTGATCTGGCCGTAGCCGCCGTCCCTGTTGTCGCCGTTCCGCACAAAGTGACCGTTCCAAGGGTACGTCTTGCGCTCTGTGATGAGTTCACCCAGGCTGTTTCCAATCAAACCGAGCGCAGCGAATTCCCACTCAGCTTCGGTCGGCAAACGGTAGCTTGGCAACAACACACCGTCTTCGACCCGCACATTCCGAAATTCGGCGTTGGACGAAAAATTGGGAAGGCCTTCTCGGATGCGCTCACCTTGATACTGACCAGAGAGGTAGGTGTCGGTGGTGAAATGCTCTTCATCGACCTGAGCCTCTGGATTGTGGGCCAACAGCCCTTCACGAATCAAGATTCCTTCGTTCACACGATCAGATCGCCACTTGCAGAAGTCATTCGCCTGCAACCAGCTCACGCCGACGACCGGGTAATCCCTGTAAGCCGGGTGGCGCAGGTAGTAATTCACCATGGGCTCGTTGTAGGCGAGCTTGTTTCTCCATGATGCAGTATCGGGCAACGCACGCTCCACGATCTCAGGATAAGAGGAACCATAAATGCGTTGGAGCCACCACAGGTACTCCAACCAGAATTGGTTGGTCACTTCGGTCTCGTCCATGTAAAAAGACGAGACGCTGACGCGTCGCGGGATGTTGTCCCAAGCGTAGTTCAAATCGTCATCGACTTGGCCCATGGTGTACGTTCCACCTTCGATGAAGATCAGGCCTGGACCCGTTTCTTGTTCGAAGTATGCTGGTCGCTCAAACCCACCGTTGTCGGTGAAGTTGTAAGCCCAGCCGGTCGAGCCTGAACGCTCGTAGTAGCAGCCATTGAGGGTCAACAGCGCAACGCAGGTCCCAAGGAGACCTAAGATGTTTGTGTGACTCATGTTATGCGATTTCAATTTTCAGGTTTCAGTAGATGTGCAGGTCAGATCGTCAGAACGTAGGGCAGGAGACCGTTCTGAATTTGGATCTGTAGGA
>JAOIQU010000080.1 GCA_028141885.1 Flavobacteriales bacterium
GTTTGGGCAGGTGTCCCCAGCCCAATTCTGCCAACCACAGGTCGACGGCCTCTTGCAGGAGAGCGGGGTCGAGGACGGGAGGAGGGGATGAGGAGGACGGGACGGTGCTGCCATTCTGGTGGGCGATGCCGATCGAAAGCATGGCTGTGGAAGGCTCATAGAGAGGCAGATACTCACCCATTTCCAACGTCTTGACACCGGAGATTTCGGTTTGGGCATTTGTGACCCACTCCACTTCATCCACAAACCACGCGGGGCCTGTGGCGCCTCGGAATGGCAACGGTTGATCCGACCCGGGAATCAAGATGTACTTCGTGTTGAGCATCGCCAACCCAGGAGCCATGGCAGCATTGAGGTTGAAGTTCCCTGATTGAATGGCTTCGATGATTGCTGAGCGTTCGTTGAACAAAATGCCATCGATGAACTCTTGGATGCGCATCAATTTGGCCGCATGGTATCCGCCCACGGACTTGTGGAAGTAAGACACCCTGGGGTCGGCAAAAGGATTGCTCAAATCAAACACGCGGTAATGGGTGTTGGCGTTGAGGACCTCGAATGCAGCAGCGTCCTTCACTCGGTCGTAACGGCGGGTCAGTCGCGTGTCGAGGCGCTCTTCCCATCGCTTTTGGGCGGATTGCCATTGGGCATCAAAATCGGTCACACTCCCGCGCTCTTTTGCCAAAATGGCGTTGTCTGCTGGCGTGGCTTCAAAAGGGAATCGCTTGTCCAACTTGGACATGTAGTTGCGGTCTCCCACGTACCGACCGTCCACGTTCAACATGTCAATGGTCAAGACCACGGCACAACCAATCACCACCCACTGAGCCTTGACCCATTCCTTGACCAGGGCCATGATGGCCACCAAGGCAAGCACTGCCAGTCCAAGTGAACGGAGCACATCGGCCTTGAAAATGTCTTTGCGCAAGGCGAACACGCGGTTGCCCAACTGCTCCAACGCCATGTCCTTGCGGATGCGGCTTTTGAATTCAAAAAACACATCGGGCATGACGTAAAAGGCCAAAAGCATGACAACGGACAAACCACCACCAATGGCCCACCACTTCCACCGTTTTTTGGCCTCGGGTTGAGCCATTTCGTGCAGCGCCATGGCCGCACCCAAAGGAAGCACAAGCTGCAGGATGACCAACATCATCTTGGTGTCACGGAACTTGTCAAACAAAGGCACGTGATCGATGAAAAAGGAAGTCACGGGCGAGGCGCCTCGCCAAGAAAGCACGACGGCAAGGACCGAAACCGCTAGCGTGGGCCACCGCAACCACGACGTGCCTGCAACCATCCATGCCAGCCAAAGCGCAAAGGCCAGGGCACCGAAGTAAAACGCCCCTCCACTGAATTTTTGCTCTCCCCAGTAAAGTTGGTTGTTGCCTCCCTTGATGTCCGGGATGGCCACGCTCAGCCACTCCGAACGCGACATGCTGTATTCCAACATGTACCCGCGGTCGAGTCCGTCCTTGGGGCTTTCATCCGATTGGGCCACGAGATTCGATTTCCCACGGGTGGTGAACTCGGCGTATTGTTCCGTCAACGCCAACTGGCTGGTGTGCGGAAGCGCGGCCACGATGGCCCCTGCAGCCAGAAGTCCGGCTGTTTTGAAGAAGGGCACGACGCGACCTTCCTTGACTGCCAAGACCGCTGCACCGATGGCGATGGCCAGCAGCAAAAACAGCAAGTAGTATGTCATTTGAAGGTGACCCGCCTGGATGTGCACCGCCGCGAACAACGACGCGATGCCCACACCACCCCAAACCCGGCCACGAAACGCGAGGATGACGCCCGCCACCACACCGGGCATGGTCGCAATCGCGCGCACCTTGGTGGCGTGTCCTGCAGCCAGGTACAGCACATTGACCGACGACAACCCAAACCCAAGGGCCAACAGCAACGACAACCAAGTGGACAAGCCGAGACAAAGCCCCAGCACATAGGCCGACAGCATGGCCACCACCAAGGCGCCGATGCCTTTGGGGAAGGTCTTGAAGACCGCACTCCAGGCGATTTTCGGTGCATTGACAATGTCCGCACCCACCATTTGGATGGTGGGCATCCCGCCAAACATGCTGTCCGTCCAATGTGGGAGGTCGCCCTCTTTCATTTGCACATCTCGCGCTTCTTTGGCCATGCCAATGTTGTT
>JAOIQU010000081.1 GCA_028141885.1 Flavobacteriales bacterium
ACGTGTTGGAAATGACCGAGCCATGGCAAGGGGGGACACTTCCAATTGACGTCACATTGGAATTATGGACTGGCTTTGGAGACCAAATGGCATGCACATGGAATTGGACTTTCCATCCGCAGGAATTGCTCTGGACTGGAAACGGGGATGGCGGGTGTTTTCCCATTTCAATGATTGCATATGCCACCGGTGCCAAAGCATCCACAATTACTGCAAGTTTGTCTGACAGTGCTGGAAATGTTGTTCTGTCGCAACTCATGATTGTCGATGAAAGTGGCTTCTGCCAGGGTGTCTCAGATGCATTCTGCTTGGGTCAAGACGAGTGTTACATGTTGACATTAAGCTCCTCTGAATTAGAGAGTTTATCGATCGAGTTTACAGATCCCACTGAATTTTCATCATGGAACATGAACCATTGGTCGTTTTGGGTAAATCATAGCGAACCAACGGCATTGGACACAACATTCCAGATTGATTTGTACGGAGGTGATTGCACTCTTCCAGCTTCAACGGTCGACATTCAATCAGATTTTTTGGTTTTCCCGAACCCCACTTCGGGTATGGTTCAGATTGTTTTGGGTTCCGCAACTTCTGACGGTCACCTTCGACTGTTTGATCATGCAGGTCGTTTTGTCAGGGAAGACGAGATTTTCGCCGGTCAAAAAGTTTTAGATTTGACTGGGTTGGGAAGCGGCCTATATCTACTCAATCTTTTCCAAGACAGACAACACCTTGTCCAGCAATTGGTCGTTTCAGGGGGTCAATGATTACACCAAATCGGAGTTGAGGATGTTCGGTTTCTGTCCTGCTGGGTCCACCTATTTGATAGAGTCCATTGGTCTAAGCCTTACCGAACGATGAGCAACCGCTCTGCCCATCCGTGCGACGACCGGACGATGTAGATACCCTCGGCAAGCGTAGATACATCGATGCGCAACATGGTTTGGTCACTTGTGCGGGCTTGGAACACCACGCGGCCGCTTGCATTGCGAAGCGAGACCTCCGTGCCTTCAGAGAGCCCCTCAACCATCACTTCATGTTGCGCTGGATTGGGGAAGGCGTGAAGCGAGGATGCAAGCATTTCTACGGCGGATACAGTTTGGCATTCCAACTGGGAGGTGACGTACGCTGAGCGGTTTGTCACAAAGGACTTCAAGCCGTAGGTCGTGCCACCCATGGGGCCGCCGCCGCCTGAGAGGTCGGAAACCACGTTGACGTCAAAATCGGCGTTGGCGTACATCTTGTTGTCGTCGGCATAGACGGACGACGCAATGAGCTCCGTCACAACGTCGATGCGTTCGTGCAGGTGGGTGTCGTTGAAGAGCGTCTCGGTCAGCTCGCACACGTGGTCGAGGTAGCGCACGTACAAGTCGTCGTGGTCCAACATTCGCTCGAGCAAGGGGCGAGTGGCGTTGGAGTAATTGATCGCCAACGTTTCCATGTTGCCAGCACCATTGGTATAGGAGCCAAACGCTTCGTTGCCGTCCCATTTAATCCATTCCCAAAGGTTGGAGTCTTGGTTGTGGTAGATGTAATAATTGCGGGCTGACCCGGTGTAGCTGTCCAAATTGCTGAACAGCATGTCCAACGCGGCAGACCTCAAAAAACCGTCCGCGTCCATTCGGAAGTCAATGCCCATGGCAAAGGCGTCCAAATCCGTGTTGTTGATGAAATCGATGAAGGAGACCAAATCGGTCCAGTCGTTGACGTCTTCATTGGTCTTGAGTTCGTAGCGGTCTGCGTACACCGCAGGATCGGTGCCGTAATCGGCCAAGTCAGCGGCCGTGTTGTTGCCGCCGCCACCACCACCGGGGCCACCGCCTCCAAAATTGTCGCCTGCTTTGAACAGGTTGCCACTGTCTTCTTCGATGGCCCAATCGAGAAATTGGTCGTCGATTTGTTCCACGACGGTGTAAAAGCCCCAAGCTTCCCCATTGAAGGCGACGTTGGCAAAACTGGCGCGAGGTGCAAGCACGCCAGCCTCTCGGCACGCGTCGAAAAACAGCTTTTCGCGCATGCAGGTGGGATCCTTGAAACCGTTGCTGAAGTTGAGCTTCTTTAGGCCGTCGTAATTCTGGCCCGAGATAAACTTGTTGAAGTCAATCTTGAACGACTTCTTGATGCCTGGGTGCGAGTAACTAGAGTT
>JAOIQU010000082.1 GCA_028141885.1 Flavobacteriales bacterium
GACGCCGTATCCTCGGCGAGGAGGAGTCGTGTGGGGCTTGCGTTTGGTTGTATTTTTGACATGATGGACGACGCAAAGATGAAGCGCTTGGGCGAAATCGGAAAGAACACCATTGCCGAGGCCTTGGGACTTCAAATCACGGAAGTCAGTGAGGGCGTTGTTCGTGGCAAACTTCCCGTTGATTCCCGAACACACCAACCCTACGGTTTGTTGCACGGTGGCGCAAGTGTGGTGCTTGCCGAAACGCTCGGATCCGTGGGGTCACACATGTTAGTCGAAGGGTCGGGCAAAGGCGCAGTCGGCATCGAAGTCAACGCCAACCACGTCAAAGGCGTGCGATCGGGATGGGTCCATGGCGAGGCCACCTTGGCCCATCAAGGGGGCCGCCTGCATGTTTGGAACATCGACATCCGCGACGACGAGGGAGACCTCGTCTGCACGTCGCGTTTGACCGTGATGATTGTGCCGCGCCGTGCCTGAATCCCCAAAAGACACGCCCGGAACCGACGCAAGCCGGCACGCATCCACCATGGAACCACAACTGTGGTGGCGTCCTCCGGGACACACCGACACCTTCACGCTGATTCCCCACCCCCAGGGGACCAGCGCATTTCATTTTGTGCCTTTCGATTCGGCACAGGGTGCCCCTGACATGATGTGGAAGGGGCATGCCATTCATGCGGATCCTCCCGAGGCCGGCACCTTGCCCGTGGTCAATCGCGAGGGTGCTTTAGAAACGCCGCGCCAGACGCATGAAGCGAATGTGGCGGAAGCTTTGAACTGCATTGCTTCAGGACATCTCGACAAGGTGGTCGTTTCTCGCACCAAGCTCTTGCCGAAAGCCGCCGCGCCTGAAGTCGTCTTCAGACGGTTGTGCGACATGCATCCGCGAGCTTTGGTCTATTTGATGCACCACCCTGTGGAAGGAACGTGGTGTGGGGCCACCCCTGAATTGCTCTTGCGCGCGCAACAGCGGGATGTCGACACGGTGTCCCTCGCGGGCACACGTCGCAACGGGTCGCAGGCCGACTGGACCCCGAAAGAACAGCAAGAACAGCAGATCGTCACAGACCACATTGTGGATGTGCTGAATGCACAAGGTGCCCGAGACATCACCATGAGTGGACCCCATGACAAGCAATACGGAGATTTGGTGCACCTCGAAACCAAAATTTCTGCCCGGGTGGATGGAGACCTTCATCGTTTGGCCAAAGCCCTTCACCCCACTCCGGCCGTCTGCGGTCGCCCCGTGGACAAGGCCACAGCATTCATCCGCACCCAAGAGCAGCACAACCGAACTTACTACGCGGGCTTCCTGGGATGGTCTTCCCCCATGGGGTGCGCGTACTACGTGAATTTGCGATGCGCGCACTGGGCCAACAACGGGGTCGTGTTGTTCGCAGGTGGAGGCATTGTCGAAGGTTCTGTACCTGAAGACGAGTGGCTAGAGACCGAAGCAAAGCTCCGAAGCTTCGCGCCCGCCTTTCTCGGTTGAGCGCCGCGTACCTTCGCAACATGGCCTTGAGCAGTTCTCATCCGGCAGCGGCGGCGGTTGCAACCGTCCTTGCCCAGCATGGCGTGAAGCACGCGGTGGTGAGTCCTGGGTCGCGTAACGCACCGCTCGTGCTCGCCCTCCATCGCCACCCTGACATTGAGGTTCGCGTCAGCATCGACGAACGGGCTGCGGCCCATCACGCCCTTGGCATGGCGCTGGCGACTTGGACGCCTGTTCCTGTCATTTGCACTTCTGGCACGGCTGCAATCAACCACGGACCTGCGCTTGCAGAGGCATTCCACGCACGCATCCCGCTCCTCAGCATCACGGCGGATCGACCTGCATCGGTTGTGGGCAAAGGGCACGGCCAAACCATACACCAGGCCCACGTGCACGACTCGCACACGTTGGCCCAAGACGTCTTGGACGAATCGACCATGGGACTGGAGGAACTGAAGTCGCGGATGTCCAAGGCCATCGGAACCGCCCTGCACGGCGGACCTGGAAACGCGGCCGGCCCCGTTCACCTGAACCTCCCATTCGACGAGCCGCTTTACGATTTGGCACCCCTGCCAGAAGCGTTGACATTGCCTTCGGAGCAGACCGCCACCCCGTCCCCAGATTCAGCCACTCTGAACCCGAGCGCACCG
>JAOIQU010000084.1 GCA_028141885.1 Flavobacteriales bacterium
GGCCTGAACAACTCGAATCGGTTGCCAAGTTCCTTGTATCTCAGGGAGTGTCTTTTATGCGTGGCGGTGTCTTTAAACCTCGCAGCAGCCCGTACTCATTTAGAGGGATGGGCTTCGAGGGGCTGAAGCTTTTCAGGGAGGTTGCAGATCGCCATGGCTTGAGCATCGTCACGGAAGTGATGGAAGTGGCGCAGATTGAGGCCATGGCCAGTCAAGTGGATGTTTTTCAGATCGGAGCAAGAAACATGCAAAATTTCAACTTGCTTGAAGCCGTTGGAAAATCAGGAGTGCCTGTCTTACTCAAGCGCAGCATGTCTGGAACAATAGAAGAATTTCTTCACTGTGCTGAATACGTCTACAACGTTGGAAACGACAAGATCATTCTTTGTGAACGGGGAATTCGGACTTTCGAAGGTGCATATCGGAACACATTGGATGTCAATGCGATTTCCTATTTGCAGGCTCGGACTCATTTGCCGGTAATCGCTGACCCATCACATGGCGTGGGCCTGCGGCGTCATGTTGTTGATGTCGGATTGGCGGCGGTTGCCGCAGGTGCCGATGGACTGCTCGTTGAAATCCATCCTCGACCTGATTCTGCGGTCAGCGATCGCGACCAAACACTTTACTTCGACCAAGCAACGCATTTGATTGAGGGAGGTAGAAAATTTCGTGCATTGCGAGAAGCGCTGATGCATTGAAGGGCCAAGTCAATGCGTGCTTTAGAAGTCGAAAACAATCTCAATTTGAAGGCAGTTCAATTGAACAAATCGGGGTTGAGGGTGTTCGGCTTCTGTCCTGCTGGGTCCACCAAATGGAATGTGAAAAAGTAGCCTGCAAGCCCAGTGTTTGCGGGCTTTTTTTGTGCGCGTTGTTATTCGGCTGGAAACGGCGAGGCCGGCATGCCCGCAAACCGCTCCCGACAGGCTTCCTCTCCCGAAGCATCCACCGTGTACGTCAATGACGCAATCCGCCAGCCGCGGAAGTCAGATTCGACGACGCCGCTGCGCACCAAGGTGATGGCGTCGTAGCCGCAATGGCTGCATGTCTGTTCGACCCAAAAATCATACGGCGCAGAGAACACGGCCACATCCCCATCGACGCGCACGTCGGCCTCCCAGGTGCGTTCGAGGTAGGCCGGGCCGGATTGGCCCAAACGCGACGTGAACGCAGAGCCGCTCAGGTTGACGGTGCGCCACATGCCCGTGGAATCGGCGCCCCAGCGTTGGAAGTTGGCATCGGGCAGGATTACCGCCGCGAGCATCGTGCTGTCGTGCGCGGCCAGCCCGTCGAAGGTATGTTGAACCGCTGCGCGCACGGCATCTGCATCGGGAGCAACTGGGGCAGGCGGGGCGGGACGATCTGCGTTGGTCGAGCACGAAACCAGCGCGGCGAGCAGGGCGATGAGGGAAATGCGTTTCATGCGTGCGAAGAAACGAACCTTACATTTTATGACAGTGATGTTTGTCGTCAACCTTCATGGATGGTGCATGTTGGGTTGCCACCTTGGCAAAATTTCATGTTGTAGAAGTGCAAGCCAATCAGGGCCGAAGCAGCTGTGTATTTCAGCGCAGGAAGAAACAATGCGTGTGCAAAGGCCTCTGCCAACACTGAACATGTCAACGCACCCCACGCTGCCCAAAGGCTGCGCCCGACCCATTTTTTCGAGCTTGTTTGCATCTAGCGGTACACGGCGAAGCCGGAAACGACCAAGAAGACGAAATCGACTGCGCGCCACCAAGTCGGGCACCGCTGCAGTAAGCACTCGAACAGGCTTGAGCCACGAACAAAAATGGTGTGGCCAGACAGTGAATCGTACACAGGAAACTTGCGGCGGCACCCACTGAATCCGACTTGAAGGTAAATGATGTCATGAGATTCAAATCTGTTGCAAAATTAGGGGTGTAGCACGCTACTGCAACCTAGTTGCGTTAATTTTGACTCATGGGCGTTGTCAGAAAAACCAAACACCTTGAGCAGGTGCTCCATGCGTTTCGCCAATCGAGTGAGGCACTTTCTGCAGGCAT
>JAOIQU010000009.1 GCA_028141885.1 Flavobacteriales bacterium
TCGGAGAAGTAACCACGGTGCCAAACTCCTGCCACAAGGGGCCCTTTGTTCACATAAAGGCCCACATTGAGCTGCGTGAATTCGCCTTGCTTGCGGAACAACACGTTGGGTGAAATCCAAGCTTCAACGCCTCTCACACTGCGCTGCAGTGGCAGTTTCGCCCCACCGTGTGCCGTCAATTTCATGGGCAAGGCACTCACGCCGAGCACGAGGGATTCATCAGGTTCATTCAAGTGATGACCCGCCACGCCGAGGTAGAATTTTTCGGTGAACGCGAGCAATCCTGCGCCAAAATCGACCGTGCGAAGAATGTCGCCACGGGGAGTTTCAGCCGTCTCGTAAATGAAGCCTTGGACCTTGTCAATCATGTCGCCGAACGACAAACCACCCCAATCGAGTGACCGCTGACGGTAGCTGGCTTCGAGTCCCATGCGAAGCGAGACTTCCCTGCTGATGGATTGCTGGTAGGCATAGGAGCCTGTCAGCCTTGTCGTGCCAAAGGTGTTCACGCCCTGCTGGTCGTTCAGGATGCTGAAGCCCACTCCTCCTTTGATGGACCGGAAGTATTGGTCGTAGCTGATGGCTTGGGTTTCATAGTGGCCGCTTTGAGAGGTCCACTGGTTCCGGTTGGCCAACACCACCCTCGGTCCACGAGCCGTTCCTGCGAAGGCAGGGTTCAACAACATGGGGGTCGCGTAGAATTGCGAAAACTCGGGGTCTTGGGCGTGGGATGTTGTAGGGCTCACGCTCCAAGTGAGTCCGACCAAAAGGGCCGCTCCCAGAAGATGAATGCACGATTTCGTCATGATGTTGCAGGATGTTGAACCTTCAAAGTTACTGAAAATCCATGAGCTTGACAGGGATTCTGATGTTTGAGGACTGCCATTCGCGTCACCCTGCGTGTTTCCGCACACTCGCGACGCAATATGATGCACCTTTGTGCGTATGTCTTTGGCAGAAAAGATGTTGTCCATGCTCCGTGCGAAAATGAGTGATTCTTGCCTCGGGTTCGAGGGTGGTCGTGCCACTTTGTTCACAGAGCAACGTGCGTTGACCCGTTTTTGGTGTGTTGCCCTCTGGGCTAGCAGCCTCTTTGGAGGATTGATTTCGAGCGCCTTTGGACAAAGTGAGGTTCAATTTGTGGAGGACGGTTTGATTTGTCATGTTGACTTGTCTTGGACCAAAGAGGACGCGCTGAAGGCATGGCACAAGGACGGTGAACCTGGCGCATCTGTTGTTTGGCAACAAGCGGTGTCGGGAGTTTGGCCAGGTGTGGAGGTGTTGCACTCCGAGGAAGTTTGGGAGCCTTTGAATGAAGGGGATTTGACTTGGCTGGAGTCGCATTGGAAATCCAAAGCCAAGCAGCCCTCAATTTGGACCTCCTTTTCGGTGAAAGGCAACAACCGGCTCAGGTGGTCAGGAGATGTCATTGCATTTCAAGATGGCGTTTGGGAGAGATTGGTTCAGGTGTCGGCCGTGCTGGGTGCGTCGCCTTCTGCCACTGCCCGAGTCACCCGAAATTGGCCTGAACGCAGTGTGCTGGCGGATGGGACCTGGGTGTCGTTTGCCTCCACCGAAGAGGGGGTGCATTGCATCGGTTATGATGAGTTGACTGCCGTTGGCTTGGATCCTGCGGAATTGGACCCAAATCGCCTTCGCCTTTTCGGAAGGGGGGGACAATCCTTGCCCATGGACAATGATGAGCCTCGCCCTTTGGATTTGCCCCAGCAGAGGGTGGTGTTGCGTGGCCTTGACGACGGTTCGTTTGACCCAGGGGATGAAATGTGCTGGTATGCCTCGGCCCATGAAACATGGGATTGGACTGAACAAGATGGATGGTTGCATCAACCGTCGTTTTGGGGGGATACGGCGAAGTGGTTTCTGAGGATTGACGCGCCCTCCGACCTCATTCAAACGCCTATTCAGATCAACGATCCACAAGTGGAAAATCCGGACGAGGTACGCACAAGGCACACTGCATTTGGCGTGCGAGAAGACCACACGTACAATTTGATTCAGTCTGGACGCAATTGGTTTGGAGCAAGGCTCTCGGCCCTTGGCTCGAGCACGGCATCCTGGAACATCCCTCTTCCCAACATTGTGGTTGGAGAGGACGTGACCTTGCGTTTCGCGGCGGCCATGCGTACCACAGGAGTAGGGATAGCGTCACAATTGCGATTTGAAAGTGCAGGGGCTTCCACAACGCTGACGGACAATGTGCTGTCTTCATCGTCGTTGACTCATGCCCGTTTTGTCAGCGGTGAAATGCAAGTTCCTGCGAGCAGCTCGGGCATTCAAGTGCTGGCCACGCTCATTCCTGGCACAGACGACAGCAATGCGTGGATGGATCATTTGGCGTATCAAGCACCCCAGAATTTGGTTTTCGCCGGGGGCCAGTTCGCCATCAATGGTCTACCCATTGACGGGTCAGGGGCACCTGTAGAGCGCGTGGAGTATGTGTTGTCAGGGTCGACCCCGGATGAAGTTTGGGATGTGACCGACCCGCTCGAGGTCAAGCGAATGGCGGTGCAAGGGACTTCTGGCAACACCGTGTGGAGGGACGTGCAGCTAGGGGAGACCAAAAGGTACCTCGCCTTCCGTTGGAATGCCGTCAATCGTCCTTCGCCGCTGGGCTCCGTGGAGAACAGCAATGTGCATGCGTTGACCGATGTCGACCATGTCATCGTCTCAACCCCTGCCTTGATGCCCGCTGCAGATTCGTTGGCGACACTTCACGCTGCGACTGGTTTACGCGTGGCTGTGGTTCCTCAGCAGGACGTGTTCAATGCGTTCAGTGCGGGTGTTTCAGATCCCACCGCCATCAAAATGCTGATGATGATGCTCAACGATCGAGCAGAACAAAGCATGGGTGTCGTGTCGCCTCCGCAACATCTGTTGTTGATGGGTGACGCGTCCTACGAGAACAGAAACCTGCAGGGCAACGGTGACATCATTGTGGGTCATTATTCCTTGGAGTCGTTGCAGACCACCACGAGTTACATCTCTGACGACTACTATGCGTTGATCGAAGAGGGACAAGGCGAGCGTCCTCAAGATTTGCTTCACCTTGGCGTGGGGCGTATTCCGACCACGGATGTGGATTTGGCCATGGGGGTGGTGGGGAAGATTGCCACTTACATGGGGTTGAATGACAATCCCGATGAGGACATGGTCGCGTGCATGAGTGCCAACGGAGAGAGTGCGTTTGGCCCGTGGCGGAACAAAGTGTTGTTTGTCTCGGATGACCAAGACGGAAACAACCAGGATGGCCATCGCTACATGGCCAACAGCGAGGAACACAGCAACACGATCCGCGAAAATCACAACGCGTACGACGTGGTCAAGATTTATCCAGACGCCTACCTCCAAACAAGCACGCCTGGGGGGGAGCGGTATGAAGACGCCACCGAGGAAATTGCCAGAAGGGTGGATGAAGGCGCACTCATT
The DNA here is from genome assembly GCA_028141885.1 of Flavobacteriales bacterium. Next base: position 3,448 of record JAOIQU010000009.1, read on the forward strand.
GTCAACTACATCGGACATGGCGGCGAACGCGGTTGGGCACATGAGCGCCTTCTGACCATGGAGACCATTGAAGGATGGACCAACCTCAATCGATTGCCTCTCTTCATGACGGCCACGTGTGAGCTTTTCAGGTTCGACGACCCCGACCTTTATTCGGCGGGCGAGGCGATTTTGTTCAACCCCAACGGCGGGGGGATTTCGCTTCTGACCACCACCCGAACGGTCTACAGCTCAGGCAACCAGCAAGTGAATCGCGCCTTTTTCGAGACTGCCCTCAACAAACACGTGGGCCGACGTCTCGGAGACATTTACCGTGACACCAAAAATTCAGAGCAAATCACCTCCCACACCAACAGCCGGAATTTCAGCTTAATGGGGGATCCGGCATTGGAGTTGGCTTACCCGCAAGAATCCGTGTATTTCACGGAAGTTCCGGACACCCTGCGCGCGCTTGAAGAGATCACGATACGCGGCTACGTCGGCAACGCTGAGGGAGACACGTTGCTCGATTTCAATGGGGTGGTTGCGCCCAAGGTGTTCGACAAAAGGACGGTGGTGACCACCCTTGACAACGACGCGAGTGAAGGACCCTTCACCTACGAGGTGTTCCAAAGCATCCTGCACAAGGGCTTGGCCTCAGTGACGGAAGGTGAATTTGAATTCAGATTTGTGGTGCCTCGTGACATCGAATTTGCCTTTGGCTCTGGACGAATCAGTGGGTATGCGAGGTCAGGCGATGTGGATGCGCACGGGTACAGTGAAGAGTTTGTGATCGGAGGCACCGCGGAGAATCCCGTGCAGGATGATGAGGGTCCGGTCGTCGAATTGTTTGTCAACGACACGTTGTTCCGGGCGGGTGATGTGGTGCACGAAGACCCGTGGTTGTTCGCCAGGGTCTTCGACGAGAGCGGCATCAACACCTCCGGCAACGGCATCGGCCATGACCTCAAAGCCGTGTTGGATGGAGATGCAAGCCGACCTTACGTGCTCAATGAGTACTTCACGGCAGATTTGGACACCTACCAACGCGGCAGCATTCGGTTCCCCTTCCAAAACTTGGAGGAGGGTCTTCATGAATTGGAGTTGAAGGTGTGGGACGTTACCAATAACAGCGCCACGGCCACGACCCATTTTGTGGTGGCCTCCTCTGAGGCCGTTGCGCTCGAGCGGGTGTTGGCCTACCCCAACCCCGCCACCGATCGGGTGACGTTCAGGATGACGGGCAATCAGGCGTGTCGACAAGCACAGGTCAAGCTCGATGTCTTCAGCGTGTCGGGGGCTTTGATGTACGAGCAAACCTTTGCGGGCGAAGTCTTGGGCTTCACGGACGACGTCATGTCTTGGGATTTGCGTCAGACTGGAGGGGCTCCTGTGGTTCCCGGGGTGTACATCTTCAGGGTGACCTGGGAGAATGAATTTGGCGAGTCCGCACAATACGGGGACAAACTCGTCGTTATCCGACATGACTGACCTGGCAAGACGCCGTAACTTTGCCGAACGCTACCATGAAGAACACCGTATTCATTGTCCTTGCAGCTGCCCTTGCGTGCACGTTGAACCCCAATCGAGGTTGGGGCCAAATTGTGGAGGAGGATCCCACGCAATTGCTTCAGCTCAACACCATCACCACTGCGGTGCCCTTCTTGATGATCGCGCCTGACTCGAGGTCGGGAGCGATGGGAGATGTGGGAGTCGCGCTGTCGCCTGATGCGAACAGCATGCATTGGAATCCTGCCAAAATGGCCTTTGCCCCCAACGAAGTGGAAATGAGCTTGAGCTATGCCCCTTGGCTTCGCGCGTTGGTGGACGACATGAACCTGGCTTACGTGAGTTCAGTCCGTCGGTTGAACAAGCGGCAGGCTTATGGTGTGGCTCTGCGTTATTTCAGTTTGGGAAACATCACGTTCACCGATGAGGTGGGCACGACCATTCGCGACTTCAAGCCTGCGGAGCTGAGTTTGGACGGCGGATTCTCCCAGAAATTCTCTGAGCGATTCAGTGGAGGATTCTCCGCCCGATTCATTCACAGCAACTTGACAGGTGGCACCGCCGTTCAGGGTGCAGAGAGCCGTCCAGGCATCTCCGTGGCTGCGGACCTCAGCATGTACTACGTCAACGACAGGGCCAACTGGGGCAAGAAAGATGGCACCTTCAGCTGGGGGTTAAACATGAGCAATCTGGGCGCGAAAATGTCGTACACGGAGACCGCTCAGCGTGACTTCATCCCGAGCAACCTTAGGATTGGCGCCGCTTACGAAACAGAAATCGACGAATACAACAGCTTCACTGTGGCCTTGGATGCCAACAAGCTGTTGGTCCCCACTCAACCCATCTATGCCTTGGACGACCCGTCCGTCATCATCAGCGGAATGGATCCCAATGTGGGTGTGGCCAACGGCATCATCCAGAGCTTCTACGACGCGCCAGGCATTGTCACCTTCGACAGCGAAGGTGAGTCGTCTGTGGTCAAGGGAAGCCGTTTGAAGGAGGAACTTCGGGAGGTCAACTTGGGCGCAGGGGTGGAATACAATTTTGCTGACGTCTTCGCCTTTCGGTCTGGGTACTTTTTTGAACACTTCAGCAAAGGCAACCGTCAATTTGTGACCTTGGGTGCAGGGGTGAAATACACTGTATTCACGGTTGATCTCAGCTATTTGATCAGCACGACCCAGCAGAACCCGTTGGCGAACACCCTTCGTTTTTCCTTGAGGCTTCAATTCTCGGAGCTCATCGACAACAGCCGAGAAGACGTATGAGCTTCCGCATTGGATACGGGTACGACGTTCATCAACTTGCCGAAGGAGAGGAGCTTGTGATTGGCGGGTTGACCCTGGACCATGAAAAAGGTTCCGTGGGTCACAGCGACGCAGATGTGCTTCTGCATGTCATTTGTGATGCGCTGTTGGGGGCCCTTGCCCTCGGCGACATTGGCACCCATTTTCCAGATACCGATCCTGCTTACAAGGGGATCGACAGCAAGATTTTGCTCAAGGAAACGTGGACCTTGATTCAGGAACGGGGGTACACCTTGTCCAATTTGGATTCAACGGTTTGTTTGGAAAGGCCCAAATTGATGCCTCACATCCCCGCCATGCGGGCATGCATTGCGGACATCCTCGATGTGAATGTCGATGCAATTGGCATCAAGGCGACCACCACAGAAAAGCTTGGCTTTGTCGGGCTTGAGCAAGGCATCTCCGCGCACGCTGTCGTGCTTTTGGAGCGTCAGTCCTGAGTTTCTTCGAAGTGACCTGGCTCTTGGTCCGCTGAAAAGTGGATTTTCAGGTTGGCCGTGTCGCGCAGCAAGTCCACTTTGCCAATTTCGAGGTGGACGATGGACACGCCTGTTCGCTGTTCAAGGTCGGCGATGAGTTCGTTGCGGCGACCGGCATGCAACAATTCAATTCTGTCGTAGATCACGATTTTGGTCGCCAGGTGCTCCACAAACCAAAGCCGTTCCAGGATGTACGACAGGACCCAAATCAACACGTTTGCCATGGCAATTTCAAGCCATGAGGCCGCCAATGGGGCCAAAGCGTTGATGACTGCAAGGGTGATGACGATGAACAGGTACGTCATTTCCCGAATCGGGATGGCGTTGGTCCGGTAGCGAATGATGCCGAAAATGGCGAACAGTCCCAAGGCAAACGCCAGGTCGATCTCAACTCCTGCCAGCAGTCGACACAGCAGGAACACCGCTGTCGACACGAGCATGAACGTAAACACAAAATCACGTCGCTTCGCCGCCATGTGGTAAATCAAGCGGACCACAACCAGTGAGGATACGAGGTTGAGTGCAAACAAACCCAGCAGGGATTCCCAGCCTGGGCTCAAGAAGGCGGCATTGAAGATCGTAGATAAGGATGCGGTCATCTCAGAATGGATTGCGGCGCGAAGGTCGGGTTTGCAGCGTAATGTTCGGCACGCGCCAAGTCTCGGAGCGCTGCGCGGTAGCCCCTGAAGTTCCGTTCCGGAGCAAGATGGGCTTGGCCCAACACAAATTTTGACAGTCGCAAGGTGCGACCGAGAGGGCCGCGCCGGCCTTTCTGTGCACGGATGGCCTGAATGAGTTCGCCTTGGTGGTTGACGTTGCTCTGTTTCCACTCCACCACGGCTAAATGCGGCGTGGGTTTCACCCAAGGATGCTCTTCACCTTCTCTTGTTGAAGGCACCTTGAATTGAAGGTCTTGGTCAAACGTGATCCTTTCGCCTTGGCCCACGTGAATCAAGGTGAAGCGTTCAAAGGAGCTTTGCAACGCGGGCACCAAAGCATTCGCGTTGGGCAGGTGTTCGCCGAGGAAGTCGAGCTCCTCTTGGGTCAGAGGAGCGTCCCATGCCCCCTGGCGTACGATGCGGTGCTTGAAGGTTTTGCTGTGCACATCGCGCAACTTCACCTCGAGGAAAGCCACCCTGGTGTTGGCGTATTGGCGAACGCGCACTTTGTACCGGATGTTTTTGCCGCGGGTGTGATCTTCCAAGCAGGTTCCTTCTGGCGTATCGAAGTACAGGTTGTTGTAGACCGTTGAGACTTGATTTCGGATGGACAAGACACTGTGTTCGCTCAGATCCTGAATGAGTTCTTCCAGCCATGCCACGGGCACCACATACTTGGAGTCGAAGCGATCCATCAGCGCCACGGCGTCAATGGCCTCCAGTCCAAGGGGACTTCGGCTCTGAAGCAGTTGATGGAGTTGAGGAGACAAATCGCAGGTTTGGTGTGGGGCGCCCCTGGGAGCGGCCGTGAAGGTACAACGCGCTTTGCAAGGCGTTCGTTGCGCGGAGATCTTTGGTTGGTGTAAAAACGTGTACTTGGTACACGAAATGGCTTGGTGCGGGCCCTGTGACCTTCGTCGGGCGAACGGGTGAGGCGGAACGCTATATTTGAACGTTAATCCAAACGCGATGGCAACTTCACAACCTACAGCGACAGCAGCGCCCAAAAAGCCCGCCAAAGCTGGACGTAAGCCCGCTGCCAAGAAGACGGCAAAGGGCCTGAACAAAGACACTTACACGCGCTGGTTCCGCGAAATGTACCTCATGAGAAAGTTTGAGGAACGCTGCGGCCAGTTGTACATCCAACAAAAATTCGGTGGTTTTTGCCATCTGTACATTGGACAAGAAGCCGTGCTCTCCGGCATGCGTGAGGCCATCCGCCCCACGGACCGTGTGATCACCGCTTACCGCGACCACGCTCACCCCCTTGTGTTGGGCACCGACCCCAAGTACGTCATGGCCGAGATGTACGGCAAGAAGACGGGAACGAGCAAGGGCAAGGGCGGTTCGATGCACATGTTTGACAAGGAGCGTAACCTCTTTGGTGGACATGGCATCGTTGGGGGCCAGATTGGCCTCGGTGCTGGAATCGCCTTTGCGGACAAGTACCGCAAGGAGGACCACGTGACCGTGTGCTTCATGGGGGACGGTGCGGCGCGACAAGGCATGCTGCACGAGACCTTCAACATGGCCATGACCTGGAAGCTCCCCGTGATTTTCATCATTGAGAACAACCAGTACGCCATGGGCACTTCGGTCGAGCGCACCTCCAACGTAACCGACCTCGAGACGCTCGGCGCGAGCTACAAAATGCCTTCGGCAACCGTTGACGGCATGAGCCCTGAGGCGGTTCGCGACGCCATCGCCGAAGCTGCAGAGCGCGGCCGCAGAGGCGAGGGCCCCACACTTTTGGATATTCAGACTTACCGCTACAAAGGCCACTCCATGAGTGACCCCCAGAAGTACCGCACCAAAGACGAGGTGGCCAGCTACGTGGAGCGCGACCCCATCGCCCACGTCCGCGGCATCATCCTTGAGAACAAGTGGAACACGGAAGAGGAGCTCAAGGCCGTCGAAAAGGAGGTCAAGGCTCAAGTGGAGGAAGCCATCAAGTTTGCGGAGGAAAGCCCGCTTCCCGATGCTTCAGAGCTCTACGAGGACGTCTACATGCAATCCGATTACCCCTTTGTGAACGACTGACATGGCTGAAATCATTCGCATGCCCAAACTGAGCGACACCATGACCGAAGGGGTCGTCGCTGAGTGGCACAAAAACATTGGTGACGAGGTGGAAAGCGGCGAGTTGCTTGCCGAAATCGAAACCGACAAAGCCACCATGGAGTTCGAATCTTTCCAGGACGGTGTGTTGTTGCACATTGGCGTGGAAAAGGGCAACACGGCTCCTGTGGACAGCGTGCTTTGTGTGCTTGGTGAGAAGGGCGAGGACATTGCTGAGTTGCTCGCCTCTGCAGAGGCTGAGACCCCGGCAGAGGAAGCGCCTGCCGCACCTGCTCCAGAGCCTGCTCCAGCACCCGCTGCGGCGCCTGCGCCAGCTCCCGCACCGACCCCCGCACCCGCAGCGGCTCCTGCCCCTGCAGCGCAAGCGGTACCTGCCCCAGCTCCCGCTGTGGCGAACGGCCGCGTGAAAGCCTCTCCATTGGCCAAGCGTTTGGCCGAGGAGCGAGGACTGAGCTTGGGCTTGATCCCGGGTTCGGGCGAAGGCGGCCGCATCGTCAAGCGCGACGTCGAAGCCTTTGTGGGTGGTGGCGCCAGTGTAGCCACCGCCGTGGAGCGCTTCACGGAAGTGGGCGTGTCGCAGATGCGGAAGACCATTGCCCGCCGTCTGGCCGAGAGCAAATTCACTGCGCCTCACTTCTACCTGAGCCTGACCATTGACATGGATGCCGCCATGGTGGCCCGCAAAGCCATCAACGACCGCGGACCTCATCGCGTGAGCTTCAACGACATGGTCGTGAAGGCCGTGGCCATGGCGCTCAAGAACCACCCCGCTGTGAACAGCAGTTGGTTGGAGGACCGCATTCGCTACAACGAACACGTCCACATTGGCGTGGCCGTGGCGGTCGAAGACGGCTTGCTCGTGCCCGTGGTGCGCCACGCGAACGTGAAGTCGTTTGGGGAAATTGGCGTGGAAGTGCGCGAGTTTGCCCAAAAAGCGAAAGACAAAAAACTCCAGCCGAGCGATTGGGAAGGCAATACCTTCACGATTTCAAACCTTGGCATGTTTGGCATCGACGAATTCACGGCCATCATCAACCCACCCGATGCGTGCATCCTTGCAGTGGGTGGCATCCAGGCGGTGCCTGTGGTGCGCGACGGCGCGGTGGTGCCCGGCCACACCATGAAGGTGACCTTGAGCTGCGACCACCGTGTGGTGGACGGCGCGACAGGTGCGGCCTTCTTGAACGAAGTCAAGCAAAACTTGGAGAATCCCGTCTTGATGTTGGTCTGACGGGGGAAGGGATGTAGCTTGCCGTGACCATGGCCGAGGTGCTCCCATCCACTCCTGTAGAATTTCTCAAAGGCGTCGGGCCCAAACGGTCCGACGCCCTCGTTTCTGAGCTGGGCATTCGCACGTGCATGGACCTGCTCCTGCACCTTCCGTTTCGGTACGAAGACCGCAGCCAGTTTCACCGCATCGCGGACATTCAGGGCGAGCACACCGCCGTCCAAATGCTGGGCGTCATCACCCAAGCCAAAGAGGTGCGTGGCGCCCGAGGCAGTCGGCTGATCGCGGTGTTTGACGACGGCGAAGCGACGATGGAGCTTCAATGGTTTCGAGGCGCCCAGTGGATTCTGCGGAACCTGCCGGTGCAGAAGCAGGTGGTCATCTACGGCAAGCCCAATTTGTACAAGGGCAAATGGAACATCGCCCACCCGGAAGTGGAGTTGTTGTCACATTTCCAAACGAGGAAGGGAGATGGCCTGCATCCCGTGTACTCCAGCACGGAGAAACTCGGACGTCAGGGTCTGCACAGCCAAGGATTGGCCAAGTTGATTCGGAATGTGGCTGCTGCGGTGCAACCGGCCATGACAGAGACGCTGCCTGAACGCGTCCTGAAGGAAATGAAATTGATGGGGCGGGCGGAGGCCCTGCGTACTGTGCACGCCCCATCCTCGCCTCAGGAAGCCGAGCGCGCGCAAACCCGCCTTCGATTCGAAGAGCTTTTTCTCTTGCAGTTGACCTTGCTTCAGCACAAGAAGACCGTGACCGAGGACATGCCCGGGGTGCGGTTTGCGGAAGTGGGAGATGCCTTCAACACGTTTTACCACGATCGGCTCCCTTTCGAGTTGACCGATGCCCAAAAACGCGTCCTTCGCGAGATCCGAGGCGACCTCAACACAGGCTGGCACATGAATCGCTTGCTGCAAGGGGATGTCGGGAGTGGCAAGACGGTCGTGGCCTTGTTGACGGCCCTGCTCGCCAAAGACAACGGCTACCAAGCGGCGATCATGGCCCCGACGGAAATCCTCGCCCAGCAGCACCTCGAGGGGTTGCGGGAGATGCTCGGCCCCATGGAGGTGCGCGTGGCACTCCTCACAGGGTCGGTCAAAGGCGCTGCCCGCAAAACCATCCTGGCCGATTTGAAGGCCGGCGACATTGACATCTTGGTGGGCACCCACGCGCTCATCGAGCCCACGGTCGTGTTTGACAAGTTGGGTTTGGCAGTGATCGACGAACAGCATCGATTTGGCGTGGCGCAACGTGCGAAATTGTGGAAGAAGGCCAAGGTGGCGCCTCACATTCTCGTGATGACAGCCACCCCGATTCCAAGGACGTTGGCCATGACGGCTTATGGCGACCTTGATGCGAGCATTTTGGACGAATTGCCTCCGGGTCGCAAACCCATTCAGACGGTGCATCGGACAGATGCGGCGAGGTTGGGCGTGTTCCAATTTTTGGAAGACCAAATCGCGGAGGGCCGTCAGATTTACCTCGTGTATCCCCTCATTGAGGAAAGCGCCACACTCGATCACAAGGATTTGATGGACGGGTATGAGAGCATTGTGCGTCGTTTTCCCGCGCCGGACTACCAAGTGGCCATTGTCCACGGCCGCATGAAGCCTGAGGACAAGGCGTGGGAGATGGACCGATTCGCCAAGGGGCAAGCCCAAATCCTCGTCGCCACCACGGTCATCGAAGTGGGGGTCAACGTTCCCAATGCGAGTGTGATGGTGATCGAGAGTGCCGAGCGGTTTGGGTTGTCGCAACTCCACCAATTGAGAGGACGCGTCGGTCGGGGAGCAAGCCAGAGTTACTGCATCCTGATGTCTTCCTCGGACCTCGGTCAGGACGCACGACGCAGGTTGGAAACAATGTGTCGCACAAACGATGGCTTTGAAATTGCCGAAGTGGACATGGAATTGAGGGGTCCAGGGGACGTCATGGGAACCCAGCAGAGTGGGGTGCCCGACTTGAAAGTGGCGGACTTGGTTCGCGACCGTCCCTTGCTTTCCAGCGCCCGTTACTTCGCGCAGGAGGTCCTGGAGGCAGACCCCTCGTTGGGTCGGCCAGAACACATGGCCTTGCGTGAGTCGTTGGAAACTGCGTTGAAAGCGCGCAGCAACTGGGTGCGGATTTCGTGAAAGAACCTGCGAACTTCGGGCCATGCGTTCGTGGTTCCTCCTTTCGACTGCTTTGACAGCGGCTGTGGTCGCGTCATGGTTCCATCGCACGGCGCCTTCCGTAGATGCCGCACCCGTCAATCCCATGCTTTGGGCGTCCGACGATTGGAAGGTTTGGACGCAATGGAGTCGAGAAGAGGCGGCCTCACGCTGCGGGCTCGATGACCTCCCTGACACCGAATGGGTCAGGGTGTTCTCGTCAGCCGAGGCGGAGGTGTGGCATGCTGAAACTCAGTGGCCCGAGTTGCCAGAGGGGTGGGCGCAGCAATCTTGGCGAGGAGGTTGGCTGTGCGGGACTCCGTTGGCGCTCGAAATGTGGAGGGCACAGCCTGGCGAAATGTCGCAACACTGGCGCGAGGGTGAGACTGGAGCAACGCTCATGCGCACGGAGTTCGGATGGGCCTTGAAATCGGACGGCTGGGTGGTGTGGAAGGACACGACGCAAGAGCGCCACTTTGAACGCTCGGCTGAGGTGCCGCTGTTGGCCCCGGAGGGTTCCAACGTCCCGCCGATTTGGTGGGCTGGACAAGGTTGGGAGGCACCCATGGCTTCCTCGCCGGTGGAGGAAGCACTTCGGAACAGCGGCATCCCCTTGTCCTCTTGGGCCACGCGATGGTCTGATGGCGGGCGATGGACCGTCGAAAATCCCGATTCTTGGCGGGATGACATCGATGCCTTGGCGACGGCAAACAACTGGACAGTGCTTTGGGAGGACAAAGCGCTGGTGGTGAATGGCAAACCCAATTGGACATGGAAACCCCTCGCATCGCGAGTGGGGAAGACCTCAGAGGCACCTTGGGTGGGGCACAGCGAAGGTGACGACGTCGTGATTTGGGTGGCGCAAGGGGCGGACAGCGATTCGGACGTCGCGCCGCCAAACTCGACTGAACCCATGGCTGTTGCCTTGGAGGATGCCGTGGTGCTGGGCGAGGTGCGCAACCACAGAAGCCGAACTCGAATGACGGTGCGACATGCGGAGGGTGAAGTCACGGCCACTCAACCGGACGGCACGGAGGTTTGGTCCATGTCCATCTCGGAGCCCCTTCTCTCAGGGGGTGCTGCTGAAGTGGACGTCTACGCCAACGGCAAGTACCAAGCGATGTTTGGCGTGCCTTCTGGATTGCACTTGATCGATGTCAAGGGACGCGAAGTGAACGGGTTCCCACTCGCGCCGTCAGCGGGACTCTGGACCGCTTGGACGGTTGTGGATTACGACGGCAACCGGAAGTATCGATACCTGTCCGCAACAGACGCCTCAGGATTGGTTGAAAACCACCGCAAGGAAGGGGAACAAACGCCAGGATGGACGCACCGACCCGACGCAAGCATAGACATCAGCTCCCCAGTGCGTCACATCCGGCATGTGAGGCTTGGCTCGCGAGACTACATTTATGTGGGGCGCGAAAACGGACAAGTCGAATTGCTCAAGCGCAACGGGTCCACTCGGGCCACGACTGCTGTGTTGGTGAATCCGATCCATCCTCCGCTGTTCAGGCGAGGTGCAACACTGGAGGGAACTTCGGTGCTGTTCATCGACGGTGAAGGTTGGATTCGGGAACGTGCACTCGATGGCGGCGACGAGGTGGGGATGTCGGGCGCAACGCGCGCCGAACACATGGAGTGGCTCGACGTGGATGGGGATGGACGAGACGAGTTGATCACATGGCTGCGCGGGGTCCGATCGGTATGGAATGCACGCAACGAGCGGGTCGATTGACCCGAAGTCCATCAATGTGACCGAGGGTCAGTCCGCGAGCACTGCGCGGCTGATGACGATTTTTTGCACCTCTGAAGTGCCTTCGTAGATCTGCGTGATTTTGGCATCACGCATCAATCGCTCGACGTGGTATTCTTTCACGTAGCCGTAGCCGCCGTGGATTTGCACCGCTTCAACCGTTTGTTTCATGGCCACTTCTGACGCGTACAGCTTGGCCATCGATGAGGCCAAATCGTAGTTCTCTCCCGCATCCTTCAGTGCCGCACTCTTCAGGGTCAACAAGCGGGCGGCTTCGATTTGCGTGGCCATGTCCGCGAGTTTGAATGCAATGGCTTGGTGCTTGTGGATTTCCTTGCCAAAAGCCTTTCGTTCTTTCGAGTAGGCCAGCGCCAATTCCATCGCACCAGAGGCGATGCCGAGGGCTTGCGCGGCGATGCCGATTCGGCCGCCACTCAGGGTTTTCATGGCAAACTTGAATCCAAATCCGTCCTCGCCAATCCGATTTTCTTTGGGGACTTTGACGTCCTGGAACATCAGCGTGTGGGTGTCCGATCCTCGGATGCCGAGCTTGTCTTCTTTCGCGCCGATTTGAAAGCCGGGCATGTCCCGCTCGATAATCAATGCGTTGATGCCGCGGTGTCCTTGTTCAGGGTCGGTTTGCGCAATCACCAGGTAGGTCGAAGCGCTGTTGCCGTTGGTGATCCAGTTCTTGGTGCCGTTCAAGAGGTAGTGGTCTCCCATGTCCACGGCGGTGGTTCGTTGGGACGTTGCGTCGGACCCAGCTTCAGGTTCGGAGAGGCAGAACGCTCCGATTTTTTCGCCCATGGCCAGGGGGCGCAAGTACTTTTCTTTTTGGGCTTCAGTGCCAAAAGCCTGAAGGCCGTAGCAGACCAAAGAATTGTTCACGCTCATGCAAACGCTGGTCGACGCGTCCACCTTGCTGATTTCTTCCATGGCCAAGACGTAGCTGACGGTGTCCATGCCTGACCCTCCGTACTTGGGGTCTACCATCATGCCCATGAAGCCAAGTTCTCCGAGTTGCCGCACTTCATCTGCTGGGAACCGTTGGTCTCGGTCGCGTTCGATGACTCCGGGTTTGAGGACGTTTTGGGCGAAATCCCTGGCGGCATCACGCACCGCGATTTGTTCTTCTGTGAGGTTGAGGTTCATTGCCTGCTTCCTTTCGTAGAGGTGAATAAGTCCAAATGTCAGCCCGAGGCGGCCGCAGGAATGCGGTGTACATTCCACCTCAATGCACGGCGAAGATAACAGGAGGTGCCCTCCCGATGGTTGGCATGCCCTCGGTCTGATGAGTGGAACGTCCGTGGATGGCCTGGACGTGGCCTCAGTGCGGTTCCATCAAAACGCATCCGGTGCCTGGACTCACGTGCTCGAGGCTTTCGCCACGCTTGCGTATCCCGAAGCGATGCGGGACGTTTTGTGGAATGTCATGACGTTGGATGCCGAGCAGCTTGCTCGCCTGGACCACGAGTGGGGAGTTTGGGTCGGTCGAGAGGTGCAGTCTTGGCTGCACACACAGGGCATTGCAGCTCCACACGTGGTGGGGTCCCACGGCCACACCGTGTTCCACAAGCCAGACGAGGGTTGGACAATGCAAATTGGAAGTGGCGCGGCCCTACACGCTGCGCTGGACGTGCCTGTGGTCTGCGACCTTAGGCGGCTTGATATGGCTTTTGGCGGTCAAGGTGCGCCGTTGGTTCCCCTCGCCGATGAAGTGCTCTTTGGGGCATGGGATGTGGCCTTGAATCTGGGGGGATTTGCCAACCTCAGTTTGCACGATCGAGAACAGGGTCGAGTGGCTTGGGACGTGGGGCCTGCCAATTTGGTGTTGAACATGTTGGCCCAAACGCGAGGCCTCCACATGGATCGAGATGGCCAGCTCGCCCGAAAAGGCACAGTGGTGTCCGAGCTCCTGACCAAGCTGGTCGCATTGCCGCATCATCAACAAGCGCCTCCCAAAAGTTTGGGCCGGGAATGGCTTGAAACCCAGGTCTGGCCTCACGTTGAAGGGGCGTTGGTTCGGCACAGTTTGGAAGACGTCATGGCCACGGCTGTGGAATATGTCGCGACGACTGTCGTGCGCGACGTGCCCTCGGGAAGCACGGTGTTGGTGACGGGCGGTGGCGCGAAGAACCACGTGCTCATGGCCGCCCTTGATCGATGTGCCGCGGGTCGAAACCTCAAGTTTCACGTGCCTGACTCAACGCTGGTGGATGGCAAAGAGGCGCTTGTGTTTGCGTGGTTGGGATTGTTGAGGTGGTTGGGATTGCCCAATGCCTTGCCTAGCGTGACGGGGGCACAAAAAGCGACCTCAGGCGGTGTGATTTGGGGTGCCAACGCGAGGTGAGGTTTGAAGTAACTTCGCCGCGTCGACTGAAACGAGCAGCATGAAAGACCTCTTGAAAGCATATGAAAACCGCGCACCTGAGATTGTGTTTGCGTGGCAAGACAGTGAAACCGAGGCGCGCGGCTGGGTGGTCATCAATTCGCTTCGGGGTGGAGCTGCAGGAGGAGGGACGCGGATGCGAAAAGGCCTAGATCAGCGTGAAGTGGAGAGTTTGGCCAAAACCATGGAAGTCAAGTTCACCGTCTCGGGACCTCACATCGGAGGGGCCAAGAGCGGCATCGATTTTGATCCAGCCGATCCCCGAAAAAAAGGAGTTTTGGAGCGCTGGTACAAAGCGGTGACACCCTTGTTGAAGCACTACTACGGCACCGGAGGCGACCTCAACGTCGATGAGATTCACGAGGTCATTCCCATGACCGAGACCAATGGTGTTTGGCATCCTCAAGAAGGGGTCTTTTCAGGCCACTTTCAGCCGAACGAAGCCCAAAAGGTCCGTCGCATCGGCAACCTCCGTCAAGGGGTTTCACAACCGGTGGAGGACCCCTCGATCAGCCCGGACGTGAATCGAAAAATCCGGGTCGCAGATTTGATCACAGGATACGGTGTCAGTGAGTCTGTGCGGCACTTCTACGATTTGCACGGCGGCGACGTCGCGGGCAAAAAAGTGGTGGTCCAAGGCTGGGGCAACGTCGGGGCAGCCGCGGCGCTTTATTTGGCCCAGGCTGGCGCGCACATCGTGGGCATCATCGACCGGGTGGGGGGATTGATCCGGCCGGAAGGGTTGACGTACGACGAGGTCAAGGGTTTGTTCTTGGCCAAAGAGGGCAACGCGCTCAAGGCCGAGGGACTGCAGTCGTTTGATGAGGTCAATGCGGCCATTTGGGAGGTGCAGGCCGACGTGTTTTTGCCCTGCGCCGCCAGTCGATTGGTCACCCAAGACCAAGTCGAGCGGATGGCCAAGGCTGGGGTCCAGGTCATTTCTTCTGGAGCCAATGTGCCCTTTGCCGACAAGGAAATTTTCTACGGTCCCATCGCCGAATTTGCGGACGAACGCATGGCGGTCATCCCGGATTTCATCGCCAATTGTGGCATGGCCCGGGTGTTCGCTTATTTGATGAGCGACGAGGACGTCGACATGTCAGATGCGGCCATCTTTGCCGACACGTCTGCCGTGATCCGGAAGGCCCTTTCCAAGGTCAAGGAAGCCCATCCTCACCAAACCCAAGTCACAGCCAAGGCGTTCGAACGGGCGTTGAATTTTCTTGTTTGAACATCGTCCTCTTGACTTCTCAAAGCGAACATTGAACGCATTCTTGCCCTTACACTGACAACCATGGACTTTTTCATTCTCGTCGTTTTCGTCTTGGGCTACGCCCTCATTGCGCTTGAGCACAATGTGCACATCGACAAAGCCGCATCGGCGCTGGTGACAGGCACCGTGTGCTGGGCGCTGTTTGTCCTTGGTTGGCACGAGGCCCCAGCCCACCTTGCGGAGGAATTCCATTTGTTTGCGGCCGCCCACATCGGTCAAGGGCACGGCGGGTTGTCCCAATTCTTTGAGCACCGACTGCTTCATCACATGGAGGAGATCAGTAGCATTCTGTTCTTCTTGATGGGCGCGATGACCATCGTGGAATTGATCGATGCACACGAAGGATTCCGAGTGATCACGGACCGCATCCAAACCAGAAACAAGGTCAAGATGCTTTGGATCGTCTGCGTGTTGACGTTCTTTTTCTCTGCGTTGCTCGACAATTTGACCACGTCGATTGTGATGGTGTCTCTCTTGCGCAAACTCATTGACGATCGGCAAACGCGATGGCTTTTTGCGGGCATGGTGGTCATTGCGGCCAATGCGGGTGGCGCATGGTCGCCCATTGGCGATGTCACCACCACCATGTTGTGGATCGGGGGGCAGTTGACCACGTCCACCATCGTCGGCAACTTGATTTTGCCGAGCATCGCATGCTTGTTGGTTCCGTTGGCGTTGCTGAGTTTCAGACTCAACGGAGACATTGAGCGCCCTCAGGCTGAAGCGGACGAAGAATGGGATCCCACGACGTCTTTTGAGCGCAACTTGGTGTTCGCTGCTGGGGTGGGCGGACTGCTTTTTGTGCCGGTGTTCAAGACGGTCACCCATTTGCCGCCGTTCATGGGCATGATGCTGAGTTTGGGTGTGCTGTGGATGATGACAGAGCGACTGCACAGGACCAAAAACCTCGAAGAGAAATCTCACCTGACCGTGATTGGCGTTTTGCGCAAGATTGATTCTGCATCGGTCCTCTTTTTCTTGGGGATTTTGCTCGCTGTCGCGGCGTTGCAGGAAGCGGGTCATTTGATTTTGGCCGCGGACTGGTTGCGCACGAGCCTGAATGATGTGTACCTGATTGACCTGGCCATCGGTTTGTTGAGTGCCATCGTCGACAACGTGCCGCTCGTGGCGGCAAGCATGGGCATGTATGACATCGTGCCGATTGAGGCGGCTACGGATGCGTGGGCAGCCATGTTCGTGCAGGATGGCATTTTTTGGCAGTTCCTGGCGTACTGCGCTGGGACAGGGGGGTCGGCGCTGATCATCGGGTCGGCGGCTGGGGTGGCTGTGATGGGCCTTGAGCGCATTGATTTTGTCTGGTACCTCAAGAAAATCAGCTTGTTGGCCATCCTCGGTTACTTCGCGGGGGCTGGCGTTTACCTGCTGATGTTCGCCTGAGAATGGGAGATTTTTCGCGGGCGTTGTGAACCCCGCGCGTTGAATAACTGAAGCGCTGTCAGCCCATTGGAGGCCAATATTCTGGAGAACTTGTACGTTCAAACCCGGAACCCTGCCTCCATGCAACTGCCCCTGACCCATCTCCTTCTCCAAACCACCGCTGACGTCGCTGAAGTGACTGAGGTGGACGTCAACGTTCTGCAGCTTCTCATGGAAGGGGGGTGGTACATCATGCTTCCTCTGGCGTTGATGAGCCTGATCGGGATGTATGTGTTTTTCGAACGGTTTTTGGCCATTCGCAAAGCGGACAAAGTCAGCCCCGACTTCATGAACCGCCTGAAGGACTTCATCTCCTCTGGCAACTTGTCAAGTGCGCGCAACCTGTGTTCGGAAAGCAATACACCCTTGGGACGGATGTTGGACAAGGGAATCAGCCGCATCGGCAAACCCCTCAAGGACATCAGCGTGGCCATCGAAAATGTGGGAAAGCTCGAAATCTACAGGCTTGAAAAGAACCTCAGCACCTTGGCCACGGTGGCCGGTGCCGCGCCGATGGTGGGATTCTTGGGGACGGTGATCGGCATGGTCAACGTTTTCCTCGACATGGAGGCGGCAGGCACGGTCCAGGTGAGTGACATTTCCTCGGGCACCAAGCAAGCCATGGTCACGACCATCGTCGGTTTGATTGTGGGGATTTTGGCCTACATGGCTTACAACCACCTCGTGAGTCAAGTGAGCAAGGTGGTGCACCGCATGGAAGCCAACAGCTTGGAGTTCATTGACATCCTCGAAGAACCTGCCCAGCGATGAATTTTGGTCAGCGCAACAAAGTGAGCTTGACGGGGAACATGTCCTCGATGACGGATTTGGTATTTCTGTTGCTCATTTTCTTCGTCATCTTGTCCACCCTGGTGAGCAATGGCGTGAATGTGGACCTCCCCACGTCGAAGGGCACCACCTCAGTGACCTCTCGGTTGACGGTGAGCATTCAAGAAGACGGTTCTTACCATTTGAACGGCGAATTGCGCCCCATTTCCCGTGCCGACCTGGAGCCGAAGCTGACCTTGGAAATGGCCAAACAATCGGAAAAGGTCATCTACCTCCAGGTGGACAAGAACGTCCCCACAGGTCAAACTGTCGAACTCATCGGCATGGCCAAGGCCAACCAGTGGAAGGTCATGTTGGGGTCCAATCCAGCAAGCGCCAAATAAATGTCCAACCAAGCACAGCTCGAGCAATCGCGTCTCTCCCTCGAGAAAAGCAACAAGCGTCAGGCGGCAGTCCTGAGCGTTTTGTTGTTTGCGGCTGTGTTGGTCTTGTGCTTTTTTTTGACGGCCTTCACGATCCAGGACCCGCCTCCCGGCGAGCAATTCGTCGCGGTGGGATTTGCGGACCTCGGCTCGACGGAAGAGGCAGGAGGGGTCACCGAGTCGGAGGCTCCCAGTGAAGTGGTTCAGGAAGCTGAAGAGGAGGAGGTTGCCGCTGCGGAACCGGTCCCCGAAGCTCCCGAAGCGGCTGAGGAGGTGGCCACGCAAGAAGAGAGTGAGGTCGCCGTGAATGTGAAGCCCGACCCAGAACCTGAGCCGGAGCCCGACCCGGAGCCCGTGCGTGAAGACAGGACCGCCCACTTGTTCCGCAACCCTGGCAACCCCAGTGCCGGAGGCGGTGGGTCTCAAGGCGAAACGGAAGGGACGGGCAACGAAGGAGAAGAGACGGGAAAGATTGACGGCCGCGGCGTGGTGTCCGGCGACTTCGGCGACGCCATGCTCAACGGCGGCACCATGATTGGCGAGCCACGGCTTTCGGAGCGCCCCAACGAACAGGGCACCGTCAGGGTCAACATTGTGGTCGACGGCACCGGCAAGGTCATCCAAGCGAGCCCAGATTACCAATCGCTGGTGACCACCTTGACGGATTCCTACCACGTGAATTTGGCCATGCGCGCTGCGAAGACCGCCTTGTTCGATGCCGATCCCATGAAGCCGCGCCGCACGGGGTACATCACCATCCGGTTCGACCTTGAGTAAGCCCAAATACGAGGAGGCTGTGTCTGCGTTGTTCACGCAGTTGCCGATGTTTCAACGGGAAGGCCCCGCGGCCTACAAGGCCGACTTGAGTGCCACTAAGCAGGTTTGCGCAGCCATCGGGAACCCCGAACAACGCCTCAAGTTTGTCCACGTTGCAGGCACAAATGGCAAGGGCACCGTGTGTCACATGGTGGCGGCTGTTCTGCAGCAGGCCGGCCTTCGGGTGGGGCTGTTCACTTCCCCACATCTGGTGGATTTCAGAGAGCGCATTCGGATCAACGGCGAGTGCATTCCTGAAGCGGCGGTGATTGATTTTGTGGACCGATGGCAAGCTGGGGGCGATGACTGGGGAACGCCTTCCTTTTTTGAGTTGACGTTTGCCATGGCCATAGATGAATTTGAACGTCAAGGGTGTGACCTCGTGGTGCTCGAAACGGGCATGGGAGGTAGGTTGGATTCAACCAACGTCATTCCCACGAAAGAGGTGGCTGTCATCACGAACATCGGCCTGGACCACCAAACATTTTTGGGGCCGGACATCCGCTCCATCGCAAGGGAGAAAGGGGGCATTTTCAAAGAAGGGGTGCCCGTCGTGTTGGGGGCAATGCGCCCTGAAGCCCAATCGGAACTGCTTGCAGCTGCGTTGAAAACGTCGAGTGAAGTGCATTTCGCACAGGACTTCAGCAGCGCCTATGCGCGGTTTACCAACGACGGCGATTCGTTTGTGGTCAAGGCCAACCTCGGGACGGCCTATGCGGCCCTTCACGTGCTGAAACAAAGGGGGTGGGTGTGGTCGGATCAAGCGCTGTCAGACGGGCTGGCGAACCACGCTGCGTTGACCGGTCAATTTGGCCGTTGGCAATGCATTGAGCTTCCCAGTCGTCCCCTCGTGGTGCTCGACGGCGCCCACAACCTCGATGGCGTCTCCAAGACGGTCGAAGAACTTCAAAGGAGTGCAGGGCGACGGGGTGGCGCGCTCCACATTGTTTGGGGAGCTGTGGCGGACAAGGACCCTTCGGCTGTCATGGCCTTGCTTCCTGAGGCGGCGACATATTGGTGGTGCGCAGCCGACATCCCACGGGCAATGGTGCCAAACCTCGTGGCAAGCGTCAGATCTGAATTGCGAGGGGAAATCATGGGCTCTCCATTGGAAGCACTGGATGGCGCCCTCGCGCATGGTGCGAAAGAAGACGTGGTTTGGGTGGGCGGCAGTTTGTTTGTGGTGGGCGACGTGCTTCGTGATGCTCCTGGAAGCATTGAGGGGTGGCCGCAAATGAAATGATTGCCCTTTTCCGCCCACAAGCAAGCTTGGTGCGTGCATGGACAGCAGGGGGACTACCTCCCTCGCATGCCTCGGTCGGTGGACCCAGTGGAGGGGCATTCCCAGAACAAGCACAAAACCCCGCCCTTCGGGCGAGTCGGCTTTTTGCTGCCCGTTCCCGCCCACAAGCAAGCTTGGTGCGTGTTTGGGTAGCAAAAAGCCCCTGCATCGCAGGGGCTTTTGTGCTTTGTTCTGGGTGGGCGGTGAGGGACTCGAACCCCCGACCCCCTCGGTGTAAACGAGGTGCTCTGAACCAACTGAGCTAACCGCCCGGGGAGCGCGAAGATAGCGAAGTATGTTTGTTCTTGATGACGACGACCGACACACCAACCTCCAGCACTTGGGCCGCGCGGCATTGGAGCCGTTGGCGTGAAAGTGCGGTCTTGGCACCGCTTTTTGGCATATCATGGCGTCGACTTCATTCGCCCATGCTCTTTTTGTGGGGTCGGGCGCTGCAGTCCAACCCCAAGCACTGGCCGACTCCGGTCAAGCAACAGACATGGCGGGTGAACCCGACGGAGATCGAAGGCTTGCGCCGTGACTTGTCAATGGACGAGAGTCGCATTGCAAGAACGGATTTGGGCGCTGGAAGCCGAGGGGTTTCCGGCAAGCCATCGACGGTTCAAACCAAGGACTTGGCCCGACGCTCGTTGACCCCGATGCGTGATGTCATGGCATTGTGTCGATGGCTTCGCTGCATTTCTCCAGAGGGAAAGTTTCTTGAGTTGGGCACCTCCTTGGGTGTGACTGCGGCATACGTGGCATCAACAGGTTGGTGTGTTGACACTTGGGAAGGTTGTCCTCAAACCCTGGCCAAGGCCCGGGAAGGTTGGGTCCGGCTTGGTTTGAGCGATTGCATTCGTTCGGAGGTTGGGCCGTTTCAACATCGCTTGGATGCGGTGACCACGGCGCAACATTGGGACGTCATCTACGTCGATGGCTTTCATGAAGAAGAGGCGACGTTAAGCATGGTCGATCGGTTGGCTCAGCATGTTGAGGTGGCCATCGTTGTGGACGACATTGCTTGGAGCCCGGGCATGCACCGTGCTTGGCAAGCGCTTCGGAATCGTCCTGAGTGGCGTCTCAGTTTCTCATGGAAGGGAAGAGGTTTCCTGATCAAGGCTCCGCACATGGCCCGACAGCAACATGCGCTCGCATGAGCAGATGTCGCGCCAAAGGGTTGGGTTTCCTCCCGGAGTTCTTGTTACCTTCAGGCCTCACAAAAATCGATTGACATGAAAACTTGGTTGTTGGCAGCGGGTATCCTTGGAATGGCATTCACCTCAACTGCCCAAAATGCGAGTTTGTCCAGCAAGGGCAGCTCGAAGACTGAAGTCCTTCGTACCGAGATCCGTGCGGGGGTGTTTTATGGCACATTGGTGTCGTTCAAGCAAACGAACACGGAGATTGTCCGCTTCAATGTGGACGATGTGGTGATGAGAATGACCAGAGATACGGAGTTCAGAAAAAACCTGGATGCCATGACGAAGTACCGATTTGAAAGTGTCGGTCAGGCGTTGAACGTCCTTTCTTCCCATGGTTGGGATGTGAACTCCACGATGGTGGTCCGCGGTCGTCAAGGCGATGAGCGGCACTACTTGATGTCCTATTCCACGGAAAGAATCAGCCCCGTGTTCCCATGGCTCGAGAGAACAGAGGACGAGCGCAATTCCCGGAGACAATAAGAACCCGGGGCGGTGGCATTTGGCTCGTGAGAGGGCTGGGTGCATATGTCTTGTTGCAATTCGGTTGGTGGGCTTACCTCCTTTCTGTATCTGGGGGAGAGGGAGCGAAATGGATGGTTCTCGGAGAGGGGACGGTGTTTGCCACGCTTCTCATTTTGGGCTTGGTGCGATTGGAGCGAAGCGTCCGCAAGGAGCGAGAGCGCATTGCCCGTGAGCGAAATCTGTTGCTCGGGGTCACGCATGAGTTGAAGACGCCGCTCGCCAGCGTGCAGTTGGGTTTGGATTCCCTCCGAAGGTTGAACCTCGAGGAAAAAGACAAAAGCCAGGTTTTGAGCAACATGCAGGAAGGCGTTCACGATTTGGGCAACCTTGTCGACGACATGCTTGTGGCGACCCGGGCGCAGAGGAAAGAATCCATGCAGCTCGTAGCGTTTTCCTGGTTGGAGATGGTCCATGAGGCGCTTTCGCGGATGGGGGAAGCCCAACGACAGCGAATCGAAGTGTTCGCCGGTGACAAGGCGTCCATGGAGGTGACAGGAGACAAGGCGCTTTGGAGTCTGGCCACGTCCAACCTCGTGGAAAATGCGCTCAAGTACAGCGAGGGAAAGGTCGCAGTTCATGCGTTTGGAAAAGCCGGTTCCGCGGCCATCGAGGTACGCGACGAGGGCCAAGGCATTCCTCCGGAGCAGCGAATGGAAGCGTTGGAACCATTCATGCGACTCAGCGAAGAGGGTCAAGGAACGGGATTGGGACTTCATTTGGTTTCGCAAACGGCCGAGCTTCACGGGGCTTCACTAGAGATGGAAGACCTCGAGCCGTCCGGGTTTGCGGTGCGCTTGGTTTGGCCCCAAGGGCGTTGAACCAAGTGCTACCTTTGCCGCGTGAAAACCGCACTCATCATTTTGGACGGTTGGGGCCTCGGCAATGCCGACGGCAACAACGCCATTTCCGTGGCCAAGACGCCATATGTGGATCAACTCAATGCGCATACGCCGCATGCCACCCTTCGGACCGATGGAGAGTATGTGGGCCTCCCTGAAGGCCAAATGGGCAACAGCGAAGTGGGTCACATGAACATCGGCGCAGGTCGCGTGGTCTACCAAGACTTGCTTCGCATCGACCGCGCGGTGGCCGACGGAAGCTTTGCCACCGAACCAACGTTGCAGGAAGCCCTGAGCCAGGCAAAGAAGCCTGGAGTCCGACTTCATTTGATGGGGCTCGTCTCACGTGGCGGGGTGCACAGCCAGCAGGCTCACCTTCACGCGCTTGTAGATGCTTCGGAAGCTGCCGGCGTGACCGACTGTGTGATTCACGCGTTCACGGATGGTCGCGACACGGCGCCTCAGATGGGTACGACGTACTTGGGAGACCTGGAACGTCATTTGGAGGGCAAACAAGCCCAAATCGCTTCAGTCCACGGCCGGTACTTTGCCATGGATCGAGACAAGCGCTGGGAACGTGTGGCTCGCACCTACGAGGCCCTCCTCGGACAGTGCAATGCGTCCTACGCTTCGGCCATTGAAGGTGTGCAGGCACATTACGATCGCGGGGTGACCGACGAATTTGTAGAGCCGTTTTTGGTGAAAGGCATAGACGGACGCATCCGGCCCGGAGACGTGGTGTTGTGCTTCAATTTTCGCACCGACCGCTGCCGGGAAATCACACAGGCTCTGACCCAGGAGGCTTTCCCCGAGCATGGCATGGAGCCTTTGGACTTGCACTACGTCACCATGACCAATTACGACGAGGGGTTTCGGGGCGTGCAAGTGTTGTACGACAAGCCCAACCTGACCAACACCCTCGGAGAGGTGGTCAGTGCTGAAGGAAGAACGCAGCTCCGCATGGCAGAAACGGAGAAGTATCCGCACGTCACGTTCTTCTTCAGCGGAGGAAGAGAAGCGCCTTTTGACGGTGAGCAGCGGGCTATGGCGGCCAGCCCCAAGGTGGCCACTTACGATTTGCAGCCTGAGATGTCGGCGCCTGACCTTGCCGACAAGGCGGTCGAGGCCTTGACAACGTGGCAGCCCGACTTGCTGTGTCTCAACTTCGCCAATCCTGACATGGTGGGTCACACTGGTGTTTTCGACGCCGTGGTCAAAGCGGTAGAGACGACCGACGCTTGCCTCCAGCAAGTCATGGATTGTGCCAAATCACAAGGCTATGCCGTCGTGGTCATCGCAGACCACGGCAACGCGGACTTGGCCCGGAACGAAGACGGGTCGCCACACACGGCCCACACGACCAATCCGGTGCCTGTTTGGGTGCACGGAGCCGACGTAGAAGCAGTCAACGACGGCATCCTGGCGGACGTCGCCCCCACAGTGCTGGCCCTCATGGGCTTGCCTCAACCTGCGGAAATGACGGGGTGTTCGTTGGTCTGAACGCGTAAGGTTGGGAATTGAACGGTCCTCTCGGAGTCCATCACTCTTGTCGGAACAAGGTCAACTGTCCGGCGTCTTTGAATCCGTCGGACCTGATCAGGACCCATTGGTACACGCCTGCTGGTGCAGGAGTTCCGTTGTTATAGTCCCCTGACCAAACGAGCTCGAACTCGTCGTTGCTGGTCGTTTCATCCTTGAATACCGCCACCCCATATCGGTTGAATACGGTCAATTGGGAGCCTTGGAACCCGTCGAGACCACGGATGCGAAAGCTGTTGTTGCCTCCAGGGCCAAAGCCGTCAGGTGTGAACACGTTGGGGACCACGCAGTCTCGCACCGTGATTTGGGCTTCCGTTTCGTAGCCGCAGGTGTCGACCATCACCAGATTTCCCACCCAGCGTTCGGTGACCAAATTGGCTGAAACGTTGTTCAACGTCCAATGATCCCCTGTTGGCGTGGCGCTGACTTTGATTTGTGCCGAAGAGACGTTCCCACTGACCAAAGACTGGCCGTTGTACAGCACGTCTTGGACTGGAATGCTTGGGTTGAACATGGGAAATTCCTGGTTGTCTCCGCCACAAATTTCCGTGGGCGAAATGACCGGATGTTCAATGACCTGGGTGAACTCATGCCAGTCCTGACACTGGTCCTGAACACGCAACACGATGTTGTGCGTGGGAATCAGCTTGCCCTCCTCGTCGGTCATGTCAAAGATGCTGTCCAAGCTCAGTCCTGAGGGCCAAGATGCCGTGTCCAAAGGGTTGTACGGAAGGTTGGCGCCGTCCCATTGGAAATTGAACGGTCCATATCCAGTGATTGAGCTGTAGCCCAGAGCTTGCGTTCCATCGGCGCTCAAGCATCCGGGGTCTGTGGTGAGGGCATTGACTGGCACAGGGTCCAAAATGGCAACCCGAGAGGAGGTCACGACCAGCTCTCCACATCCGTTGACGTATTCAAAGAAAATTTCAACGTATTCCACCCCTTCCGGCAATCCGTCATCCGACACGCCAAGGGTGACTTCGCTTTCCGTTTGGCCGGGATTCATGATGACTTGGTTGAAGGCCTCGTCAAAATCGGCACCCAAAAACGCCGAACCCCCCAAGCCCAAAAACAACGTGTCCAGCAAATCGGCTTCCACATCGGGACGTTGGACCGTGAATTGGGCGTCGTTGCATCCTTCAATCACCACTGCGTCAATCTGCATCAATTCACCGTCCACTTCCACAGATTGGTTGGGGTTCATCGCCCAGACCTCGTATGGGAAAGACTCACCGTTGGGGTAGGAGAAGACTTCAGGCAAGCCAACGGCGTCGTCGTATTGAACGACACTTTCCAATCCGGAAGCGGCCAAGGGGACGGCGCTGGCGTTCAGGTTCAACCCGCTCGACGTGAACGAGCCCGCTTCAAGGACCACAATCGACTCGAGGTAATCGTCCGAACCGTCGGCGATGGCCAGTTTGATGTGGTAAGTCTCACCACACTGTACCGCCGCATTTGCGGTGAACGTTGTGGTGTACCCATTGATGCAAATGCCGTCTTGGTTTTGGTTGTCGATGTAATATTGGCTGTTGGTTTGGTCGTTGACTGAGCTGATTGTGATGGGAAGGACAGGGTCCGAATCAGGAACTTGGGCAATGTTGATGGCTCCGTCTGGAAACGCCGCGGGAGCGGCATAAGGACCGGTGATGCCGGGACCGCTCAAGAAGAAGGCGAAAATGTCGTTGTATTGTGTGTTGACGAAGCCGAGGTATTCATCCGAGCCGAACACGTAGTTGAATGAGATGCTGTCACCACCAGCTTCAAAATCAAATTCCAAGACACATCCATCCTGCACAGACCCTACCGTGAATCCTTGTCCAATCAATGGAGGGACAGAGTTGGCCACGTCCACCAAATCGAGATCATTGAACCCACCTCCCAATCCTGTGGGATTGGCGTCGGGCTGACAGTCAGAAAGTCTGTTGGGATCCCCACAACTCAGCACGAGGCCCTCGGAAACACTGAAGTTGCCCGATTCGTCGGTCATCTTGGCCAACTGGATGGGCTCTCCGATGAAGGTGATGTTGGAGGCCGAGACGCCGTCGCCGAGGAGGACGTCGTTGACGTACTCTTCTACGGTGAAGGCTTGGTCGATTGTGACTTGGGCAACCAGAGAGATGCAACCGAGGAATGCCAGCAAAAAGGAGGTGATGTGCTTCATGGGAGAGGTCGTCTGAAATCCAAACCTACAAAGGAGGAAAAGGGTTGTTTGGGTTGGGACGGCCTAACTTCGCACCATGGGTGGTGAACAACCTTTGATTCGGGCTCGAGCGCTTCGCAAAACGTATCACGTTGGCGATCAAGTGGTCCATGCCTTGGATGGGTTGGATCTGGACATCGGCACCAACGAATACGTAGCCCTTATGGGGCCTTCCGGCTCGGGCAAGTCCACCCTGATGAACATGTTGGGCTGTTTGGACAGCCCGACCTCCGGAACGTACGCCCTCAATGGACACGACGTCAGTCGTCTTGAGGACGACGCCTTGGCGGACATTCGGAACCGGGAGATTGGGTTTGTGTTCCAGACATTCAACTTGTTGCCGCGGTACACCGCCCTTGAAAATGTCGCGTTGCCCATGGTGTATGCCGGCTTTTCCAAAGCTGAAAGAATCAGCCGTGCCGAGGAAGTGCTGCATCAGGTGGGCCTGGGAGACCGCATGGATCACCGTCCCAATGAACTCAGTGGGGGACAGCGCCAAAGGGTGGCTGTGGGAAGGGCGCTTGTTATGCGTCCGAGCATCATTTTGGCAGACGAGCCCACGGGAAACCTCGATTCTGCGACCTCGGAAGAGGTCATGGAGCTGTTTGGAGACATCCAAAAGGCGGGCAACACCGTGATTTTGGTGACCCACGAAGAAGACATCGCGGCCTATGCCCACCGAGTTGTTCGGCTTCGCGATGGTCGCGTGGAGTCGGACGTGCGGGGCTGATTTTCCCACCTCGACAGAGTCGTAGCCGGGCTCCCTGTCTTTACTTTGTACTGGGACCCTCTGAGGAGGAGAAATCCATCGACATGACTGACCTTGAGACTTCTGCGCGCACGCGCATCGCACTTTTGTTGGACGCCTCTTTGGTGGGCCAAACCATCCGCGTCTGCGGTTGGGTTCGCACCTTTCGCAACGACCGGTTTTTGGCCATCAACGACGGATCGACATTGCAGAATCTGCAGCTCGTCGTTGACAAAGAAACCACTTCGGAAGAGGTGCTGAAACAACTTCATACCGGCGCGTCTGTGGAAGCGGTTGGGAAACTCGTGGAGAGTCAGGGTGGAGGACAGGCTACTGAATTGCAGGTGGAAAGCCTGAACGTCCTAGGTGGAGCCGACCCCGAGACATTCCCCATCCAAATGAAGCGTCACAGCCTTGATTTCCTCCGGGAAAAGGCCCATTTGCGCTTCCGCACCAACACCTTCGGTGCGGTGTTCAGGGTCCGCCACGCATTGCAGTACGCGGTGCACACGTTCTTCCACGAGCGCGGGTTCTACCAATTGCACACCCCAATCATCACGGGCAGCGATGCCGAAGGGGCTGGCGAAATGTTTCGGGTGACGACCATGGATTTGGACAACCCGCCGCGTACCGAGGACGGCGCAGTGGACGTGAGCCAGGACTTCTTTGGGAAGGAATCGAACTTGACGGTCAGTGGACAGCTGGAGGCTGAACTTGGGGCCATGGCCTTGGGGCAGGTGTACACGTTTGGTCCCACCTTCAGGGCCGAAAACAGCAATACGTCTCGACATCTTGCTGAGTTTTGGATGATCGAGCCGGAGATCGCGTTCGCCGATTTGAAAGACGACATGGCCTTGGCTGAGGACTGCCTGAAATTTGTGTTGTCCTACGCGCTTGAGCACTGCGCCGAGGATTTGGCGTTCTTGGAAAAGCGAGAGCAAGACGCCGAGAAGCAACTCCCGCAAGCGGAGCGACATCTAGCGCCGTTGACTGCGCGTTTGCAGGCGGTCGTGGACGCTCCATTCACACATTTGACGTACACCGAGGCCATCGATTTGTTGCGCAACTCCAAGCCCTACAAAAAGAAGAAGTTCAAATTCCCCGTCGAGTGGGGGGTGGACCTCCAAAGCGAGCACGAGCGTTGGTTGGTCGAAAAACACGTTGGAGGCCCCGTCATTGTCACGGATTACCCCGCTGGCATCAAGGCCTTCTACATGCGGGCGAATGACGACGGGAAAACCGTGGCTGCGATGGACGTGCTTGTGCCGGGCATCGGCGAAATCATCGGCGGAAGCCAACGGGAAGAGCGCCTCGACGTGCTGAAGAAGAAGAGCGCCGACTTCAACATTCCCGAGGACCACGTATGGTGGTATTTGGAAACGCGGAAGTTTGGAACTGCGCCGCATTGTGGGTTTGGCATGGGTTTTGAAAGGCTGGTCATGTACGTGACGGGCATGACGAACATCCGCGATGTCATTCCTTTCCCACGAACACCCCAAAACGCAGAGTTCTAACCCGCATGCTCAAACAAAGCCTCCAACAAAAGCTTCTTCAGAAGCTGTCACCTCAGCAGATTCAGCTCATGAAGCTGCTTCAGGTGCCTACGTTGGAGCTGGAGGCGCGAATCAAGCAGGAGCTGGAAGTGAATCCTGCGCTGGAGGAAGGTGCCGAGAAGGACGATTCTCAAGATGAGTTTGACTTGCAAGAGCAGGAAACTTCGGACGCGTTGGAGGAATTTGATTTTGACGAATACCTCGACGACGAAACCCCGGATTACCAATTGAGTGTCCGCAATCACGGCGCGGACGTTGAAGATCGAGACATTCCCTTGGGCAGTGGCGCCTCCTTCAGGGAACTGCTCGAAGAGCAATTGGGCTTGCTTGACTTGACCTTGGAGGCCCGCGCGTTGGCCGAGCACCTGATTGGCCATTTGGATGACGACGGTTACTTGCGGAGGGACTTGGAGAGCATTGTGAACGATTTGGCCTTCACCCAAGGCATCGACGTGCCTCAATCTCAATTGGAAGATGCCTTGACGGTGGTGCAAACCCTCGATCCAGCAGGTGTTGGCGCCAGGAACCTTCAGGAGTGCTTGCAGTTACAGGTGGCGAGAAAGCGTGAAGACAAGGCGGCCGACGATCCCAGGCAAGTGGCTTTGGCGAGGGCGGCTTCACTTTTGGCCGACCACTACGATGCGTTCACGAAAAAGCATTTTGACAAGCTTCAAACGGCCTTGGACGTGGATGAAGACGCCTTGCGCGAGGCTCTTGACGAACTGACCAGGCTCAACCCCAAACCCGGAAACGCGGGCAGTGAGTCTTCGCGGGTCGTGCATCACGTCATTCCAGATTTCCTGTTGTCTGTGGATGGGGAGGATGTCGTGTTCCAATTGAATGGCCGCAACGCCCCGGAGTTGCGCGTGAGCCGGACGTATCGAGAAATGATGGACACGTACGCACAAGGGGGCAAGCAGGACAAGGCCACCAAGGAGGCCCTCACGTTTGTCAAGCAGAAGGTCGATGCGGCCAAGTGGTTTGTGGACGCCATTGTGCAGCGACAAAAGACGTTGACCCAAACCATGCAAGCCATCGTGGCCCATCAACGCGCGTACTTTCTCAGTGGGGACGAGGTGGATTTGAAGCCTATGATTTTGAAGGACATCGCCGACCGCATCGGGATGGACATCAGCACGGTGTCTCGGGTGGCGAACAGTAAGTACGTGCAAACCCCCTACGGCACGTTGTCGCTGAAATCGTTCTTTTCGGAAGGCATCACCACGGACAGTGGGGAAGAAGTTAGCTCTCGTGAAGTCAAAAAGATCCTCAAGGACGCCATCTCGGAAGAGGACAAGCGCAAGCCCCTGTCTGACGAGAAACTTGGGGTCTTGCTCAACGCGAAAGGCTACAACATCGCACGCCGCACCGTGGCCAAGTACCGAGAACAACTGGGCATTCCCGTGGCCCGCCTCCGTAAAGAGTTGTGATGAGGGTGTTGGCCCAAACCGTTTCCGGTGTCTTGCATCCGCTGTGCATACCCTTGTTGACCCTCGGCTTGTTGATGTTCACAGATGGTTATTTGGTGCACCGGCTTGGGTTGTTTGCCTACCTCTTCGTGTTGCTTTTGATCAACACTTTGGCACCCGCGATCTCGCTGTGGCTTTTGAAACGCAGGGGGGTGATCTCGGACTTGGACATCCGCAAAAGAAGCGAACGTCCGTGGCCCTTCTTGTTGGTGCTGGCCTATTACCTGATGGCTTATGTCCTCGTAGTGCAGAGCACTGCCGTCGCTGTCCCCGTGTTTTATCAGCAGGTGTTGCTTTCGCTGGTGGTGGCCATCGCCTCGGCTTGGGTGGTTACTTGGAAGGCCAAAATCAGCATGCACATGCTCGCCCAAGGCGGCATCTTGGCCGTGTATTTGCACGTGGCGATGATGGACCACACATGGGACCTGAACTGGGTGTCGGTGCTGTTGCTCAGTGCAGGGCTGGTCGGTTGGAGCCGCCTGCGTTTGGGGGCGCACACTCCGGCAGAAGTCTACTCGGGTTTCGCGCTTGGGCTTCTGACCGTCTGGATCACCCTTTTTTGAGCCGTTCCTGCCAGCGCCAGGCGTCGGCCAAACACGTCTCGAGGTCTCGTGAAGCCACCCAGTTGAGTTCGGTTTTGGCCCGGTCGGTTTTCGCCCAAATGGCCACCACGTCCCCCTCACGCCGCGGGCCGATGTGGTGAGGGACCGCGAGCCCTGTTGCGCGCTCAAAGCTCTGGATGACTTCCAAGACAGAAGCGCCTTGGCCTGTGCCCAAGTTGAAGGCGCGGACCACAGGGCCTTTTGACGGGGTGTCCATGCACCACCTCAGGGCTGCGACATGCGCTTCGGCCAGGTCCATAACGTGCAAATAGTCGCGGATGCATGTGCCGTCCGGGGTGGGGTAGTCTCCGCCGAAGACCGTCAACGATTCCCGCATGCCTGCGACCGTTTGCGTCAGAAACGGCACCAAGTTGTTGGGGACGCCGAGGGGCCATTCACCGATGCTCGCGCTTGGATGTGCGCCAATGGGGTTGAAATACCGAAGCAAGGCGACGCGGTGGTCGGGATGCGTGGCGGCATGGTCGGTCAACACCCGTTCGCAGGCCTGTTTCGTCCATCCGTAGGGAGATTCGGCGTCTTGGAACGGGGTGGATTCGTCCACTGGCACCGACTCGGGTTCGCCATACACGGTGCAGCTCGACGAGAACACCACGTTTCGAACGTTGAAGGCGTCCGCGACGTCGAGCAGGGTGCCGAGCCCGCCAACGTTGTTTGCGGCGTAGCGGGCCGGTTGCGCAACGCTTTCACCCACGGCCTTGAAGCCGGCGAAGTGCAGGATGCCCACGATGGCATGGCCGATTTTTAGGTGGTGCTCGAAGACCTCTCGTAGTCCGGAGGCGTCTTGGACGTCGACCTCGTGGAAGGGGAGTTCAGGATCGCCGCAGAGTTGGCGCACGCCTTCGACGGCCGTCCTGTTCGCGTTGCTCAAGTTGTCGAGCAGCACAGGCATGAACCCGGCTTCGTGCAAGGCCACGGCAGCGTGACTTCCTATGTAGCCGGCGCCGCCGGCGACCAAAACGCGTGGACGCGAACTCATGTTGCGAATCTACATTCAACACGCCGGATGAAACCTTCTGGCCGGACGTCCCGTACATCCTTACATGCATCGTCATTATGATTTGACCTATCTCAATCAGGTGTTCTATGGAAACGAGTCCATGGTGCGAGAAATCGTGCAGCTCTTTCTTCAGCAATCGCCGGAACTCGCAAGGACCATGACCCGTTGTGTGCGCCAGTCGCGATGGCACGAACTCCATCCTCTTGCGCACAAGCTCAAATCCAGCGTGACCATGCTAGGCATGGAAGCGTTGACCCCCCTCGTTCTCGAGATTGAACGGACCAGCAAGTTTGGGCGAGACCCTTCCTCGCTGCCTGAACTCGTGTCGAGACTTGCTCTTGAGCTCGAGACGGTGACCCGGGCGCTTGACAACGATTTGATGGAGGCGTGTGGACCGATTCGATCGGGTCCGGTCCGACTTCGAAGGGCATGATTTCACATCTCTTCAAGCGTACCTTCGGTGCATGAAAGCTTCGGAGGGTACGCTTTTCCATTTGTCACTTGAAACCTGCAAAGCCCGATTTTTGGGGGCCACTGCGCAGCTGAAAGTGTCGCGCCCTGCGACACTCGGCGATGGCATTGAGCGTTGGGATGCTGAGGCGCTGAAGACCTTGGTCCAGAAGTGGGAGAACGAGCCATCGATGCGTGAGAACTGTGGGTTGTGGGTGCCTTCTTCAGGTGCTGCGACCAGGATGTTTAGTTCCATCAAAAATGACGCAAGCGTACAAGAACGACTCTGGAATGCTGCCGATGACCTCGCGTTCGGACAAGCATGGCGGCGTGATGTTGCCGCGGCTCACGGTGAACCTTCTTCGATGACCCCTGAAGAAGCGGCACAGGTGTTGTATGCCAGTTTGGACGGGCTTCCCAAGGGAATGGTCACGTTTCACCTTACAGCGGAAGGGCAAGGCCAAACCGCATTCGAAGCCCACTTGAAACTGTGGAAGGCACTCGACACCGACCATCCACGCGCGTGGTTCACCGTTCAGGAAGACCACAAACGTGCCGTGGCAGGTCATTTGGCCAATTCTCAGGATGGGTGCGGTGTTCGATTGACGTTCCCGATTCAGTCGCCTGAAACCGACACCCCCGTGATGTTGGAAAACGGAGATTGGTTGAGAGACGACCAGGGTGAGGTGGAGCGTCGGCCTGGTGGCCATGGGGCGTTGCTGCCCCTGCTCGAAGAGGTCGACGCGAAGTTTTTGGTGATTCGAAACATCGACAACGCCCCTTCGCCAGATCGATTTGAGGAACGGTTGCTTTGGACGAAAGCGATGTTTGCGGAAACGCACGCCTGGGAATTGGAGAGACGTGAAATGCTTCAAGCCTTGGAATCTGGGGGCCGTGTGGATGAGGTGAAAGCGTGGTTGCGCAAGGGGGGCATGGATGTGTCCGAATGGAGTCGACCGGTGTCAGGGAAGGAGCTCGTCGCGCTGGTCAAACGTCCCATGCGTTTGGTGGGTGTGGTCAGAAACGAAGGCCATGCTGGAGGAGGGCCGTTTTGGGTCAAGCAACAAGCAGGCCTAGACCAAGGGATGGTTCGACCCCAAATCGTGGAAGCCGTTGAGTTGAATCACCTTCGTGCTGAAGGCCTGCAAGGCACGCATTTCAACCCTGTGGACATGGTGTGTGTGCTGGAACCAGGCACTGCGTTGGAGCCGTACGTCGACCATACCAGATACCTCAAAAGTCCCAAGCTGCTTGATGGTCAACAGGTGCACATTTTGGAACACCCCGGACTCTGGAACGGTGGCATGTCAGGGTGGCTGACGCGGTTTGTGGAAATTCCAACGACCTGTTTTCAACCAGTAAAGACCGCCCTGGACTTGATCCAACGGCACTGATCCATCACACCTCCAAGATCGCGGGTTGCCCCGGGGCTTCCTTGGCGGGATCGTTGGTCGCCACGACAAGTGTGGAGAAGGATGCAACCTGAGGGATGACTTTGTGCAACCATTCGATGCCCTGTGCGTCGAGGTTACTGGCGGGTTCGTCGAGCAAGACCACGGGACTTTCTGTGCCCAGGGCCAGGGAGAGGTGAAGCCGCTGTTTTTGGCCTGAGCTCCATGTGTGCATGGGTGCATCTTGGTGCACGTTCAGCCCAGAGGACTCGATGAGGTTTTCCCAAGACAGTCCGCTTGGTCGAGGGCTTCTGAATGCTGAGTGAAAAGCCAACGCTTGGGGCAGCGACAAATGAGAGGGCAACGTCAACCAAGGTGCCGCCAAGGTCACTTGCCTCATCCATGCTTCAGGGGCCACATCTGCACCGCCAATCCGGAGTGTCAGGGAACCGGCGTCGGGCGACAGTTGTCCGGCAAGCATGGTCAAGGTTGAGCTCTTGCCAGCGCCGTTGGCCCCGAGCAACGCGGTGTATCCTTGAATGTTCCAAGAGGCGTCCACCCAAATCCGCTTCCCCCCTCGATTCAAGGTCAATCCTGTCGCCGCAAATTGAGGCGCCGTGCTCGAAGTTGAAGCCATCAGAACGGGCCTCTTATGATGCCTTTGTCCGAGCTTCGAATGAAGGAAAGGACCACTTCCTTGTCCTCGGAGGTGGGCAATTCGAGCTCCGCTGCCTTGACGGCTTGTGACATGTTGTTGTTCAGGACGTAAAGGGTTCTGTAGATGTCTTCGATGGCTTGGATGCGGTCGATGTCAAACCCTCTTCGGCGCAGGCCTATGCCATTGATTCCGATGTAGCTCAGCGGCTCACGCGCGGCCTTGATGTACGGCGGAACGTTTTTACGAACCAACGAACCTCCGGCAATGAAGGCGTGTTTGCCGATGCGCACAAATTGCTGGATGCCCACCATGCCTTCGATGATCACCTGGTCTTCAATCACCACGTGTCCGGCGACGTTGCAGGCATTGGCCAAGATCACGTGGTTGCCCACCTGGACGTCATGGGCGATGTGCACGTAGGCCATGATGAGGCAGTCGCTCCCAACGCGTGTGACCATGCGGTCGGTGGTGGCTCGGTGGATGGTGACGCATTCGCGGATGCTCGTGCGATCGCCGATTTCAACCGTCGTGGGTTCTCCGTTGTACTTGAGGTCTTGAGAATCGGCCCCCACCACACAGCTTGGGAAAAACTTGCAGTCTCGTCCCACGGTTGTGTTTCCGAGCAACGTTGCGTTTGGCCCAATCCAAGTGCCCTCGCCCACATAGACGTTGGGTCCTACAAACGCAAAGGCCTCGACAACCACCCCAGCGCCAAGGTGCGCAGAGGCATCGACGTGGGCGAGGGGGGAGACGTTGGCAGAATCGTGGATCATTCGGAGTCGTTTGGCACGCGGTCCCGGACGATTTGGGCCAGCATTTCAGCTTCGGACACCAATTCTCCCCGCACAAATGCGCGGCCTTTCATGTTGACCAATCCGCGGCGAATGGGTGAAACCAAGGTGAGGTGGAAGACAATGGTGTCGCCTGGAAGGACCTTCTTCTTGAACTTGACCCCGTCGATTTTCATGAAGTAGGTCGAGTAATGTTCTGGGTCTTCCACTGTGGAAAGGGCGAAAATCCCACCGACCTGTGCCATGGCTTCGACTTGAAGGACGCCGGGCATAACCGGATTGTTGGGGAAGTGACCTTGAAAGAAGGGCTCATTCATCGTCACATTTTTGACCCCAGTGATGCTGGAATCGTCCATGTCCATGATGCGATCCACAAGCAAAAACGGATACCGGTGCGGCAACATCGCGGAGATGTCGTTGATGTCCATCAGTGCTGGGCGGTCGGTTCTGAAATCGGGCAACGATTCCGCGTCGTCGATGGCTTTGACCAACATTTTGGCCAGTGCGACGTTGGCTGCGTGCCCCGGCCTTGCGGCCAGCACGTGGCCGTGAATGTACCGCCCTGTGAGGGCCAAATCCCCCACGATGTCCAAGAGCTTGTGGCGTGCAGGTTCATTGGGGTAACGCAGGTCCGAGGGATTGATCACGCCGGGTTTGTCCGCCGACCCAGCGAGCTCTTGACGGCCCAAAGCGGTGGCAATGTCCTGCAGTTCATCGGCACTGTACGCTCGTTCGGCCAACACCACTGCGTTGTCGATGTCCCCGCCTTTGATCAGTCCTTGTTCAGCCAAATTGGCCACTTCCCTGAGGAAGACGAAGGTTCGACAACTCGCGATGTCTTTGCCGAAGTCGTTGATTTGGTCCAAACGGGCGTGCTGGGTCCCCAAAACAGGGCTTTCGTAATCCACCATCACCGTGACCTTGAATTCACCGGCTTCGGCCGGGACCACAAGCATTTCGACACCCTTGTCGTCTCTGAAGCTCAGATTGTTCCGAACCCGGAACGTCTTGCGCGGGGCGTCTTGCTGCTCACTGCCTGCAGCAATGATGGCGTCCATGAACGGTTGGGCCGACCCGTCTAAGATGGGCACCTCAGGACCGTTCAATTCAAGCCGAGCATTGTCAATGCCAGCAGCATACAGCGCAGCGAGCACGTGTTCGGTGGTGTGAACCGTGGCCTGGCCGGACTGAAGGGTGGTGCCCCTTCTCGTTTCGCTGACGTTGGCAACAACGCCCGCAACTTCGGGCGAACCGTCCAAATCGATTCGAACAAAAATGTAGCCTGTGTTGGGCTCAGCAGGGAGGATGCTCAATTGGGCATGTTCACCTGTATGCAATCCAACGCCTTCGAAGGAGGCTGTGGCACCGAGAGTGTGCTGCAAATCCGACAAAATCATGGGTGCAAACCTACGTCACCCCTTCGAATCGGCGGTCGGCTCATTTTTGAGCGCGTGTCCTTGTTTGAGAATTGCATCGAGGGCCTCCAATTTCTCGCTCAAGGGGATGCGGGCGAGACGGCGCAATGCAATGTGGAAGGTTTGGAACTGCTTGACGGGGACAGCAGGGATGCCTTGGTACGTTTCGCCCTCGTGAAGCAGGCTTGCGGATACGCCGGACTTGGCCGCGATCTTGATTCCAGCCGCCAAAGTGAGGTGCCCACCAATGCCAACCTGTCCGCCAATCATGCTTCGTGCGCCGATGGTGGTCGAGCCGGCGATGCCTGTTTGGGCAGCAATCACCGTGCCTTCACCCACGACCACGTTGTGGGCGATTTGGATGAGGTTGTCCAATTTGCAGCCCTTGCGGATCACGGTGCTCCCCAAGGTGGCGCGGTCGATGGTCGTCAAGGCACCGATGTCACAGTTGTCCTCGATCACGACGTTGCCCGTCTGAGGCACTTTCGCATAGCTGCCGTCTTCTTGTGGTGCAAATCCAAAACCGTCCGCACCAATGACTGCGCCAGCCTGGAGGTTGCATCGCTGACCAATGAGGCATCGGTCCAACACCCGAACGCCACTTTGCAAGGTGGTGTCTTGGCCCACGCGAACGTCTCGACCAATGTGAGTATGGGCGTGCAGCTCGACGCGATCGCCAATGACGGCGCCCCTTTCGATGACCACACCCGGCCCAATGAAACAACCCTCACCGATGGAAGCGTCGGCATCCACAATGGCCGAGGGATGAATTCCCTCCTGACGCTTCAAAATTTCGTCATAGGCCTCGAGAAGACGCGCAAACGCCCGGTACGGGTCGGCCACACGCAGCAAAGTCAATGTCGTGGGCAAGGCTCTCGAGGGTTGAAAGTCTTCCGCCACAATCACAACGCTCGCTGCCGTGTTGTAAAGGAATCGTTCGTACTCGGGATTGGACAAAAAAGACACGGAACCAGGGCCTGCCGATTCAATTTTGGCCAGTTTGCGCACCCGGGTCTCGGGATTACCCACCACTTGGCCTTCCAACAACACGGCAAGTTCAGAGGCGGTTTGTTCCATGTGACAAAGCTAGGGTTTGGTGTGGAGGGGTCGCGAATCTCATGCTTCGCTGAACGTCAAACGCAAGAAACGCGTCCAAGTTGCTTCGAAGGCTGATTTTTCCCAGATCACGGGCCAGTGGATTTGGCCTATGCCCCTCCAGGCCATGTCTCGCACTTCGGCGTGGACATTTTTTTTGTCATGGCTCATCCAATGCCAAAGGACTTCCGCAGTGGGCCAAGTCAGCTCAGGCATGGGCAAATGCGTTTGCAACCACCGCTCAATCCAAGCGGCTTCTTCGAGGCTTTCTCCCCTGAGAGGCTCCTTTGAGAGCGAGCCTTCTTTGGCTTCGAACAACGCAAATCTCAACCCGATGGCCACGGCCTCCCCGTGAAGCAGTGCCTCGCCCTGGTCTGCAGCCGCCGCCTCCAACGCGTGCGCCACGGTGTGACCAAGGTTCAACAGGTTCCGTTCACCTTGTTCGTTCAAGTCGTCATTGACAATGGTGCGCTTGGTGAGGGACATGTTTTCAAACCAACGTGTCATCTCTTCCCAGTGGATGTCTTCGGCCCGCGGATTGTCGTGGCTTTGCATCCACGTCAAGGCTTTGGGGTCCAACATGGCGTTCTTGACCGCCTCGGCAAGCCCGGCTCTGAATTCGCGAGCCCCCAAGGTTTGCATCCACCTGGCGTCAAGGTGAACATGCTCAGGAAGGTGAATGGTGCCCACTTGATTTTTGGCACCTCGCCAGTTGAACGCGGTTTTTCCTCCCCATGCAGCGTCAACAGCAGCCAGCGGCGTGGTGGGCATGTGAACTACCCGCATCCCGCGCTTCCAGATTGAAGTCGCCATTCCGACCGCGTCGCTCAACGCACCGCCACCCGTGGTCAGCACCACGGAACGTCGCGTCAATCCCCATGCTCCAAAAAGATCGAACAGTTCGGGAAGCGATTCCCAGTGTTTGCATTGCTCTCCACCTTGCATTCCGGCAACATGAAGGCATTGAATGCCACTTTCTCGAAAGGTGGATTCATATTGCTCAAGAAGAATGGGAGCAAGGACATCCTCGTGAATCCAAGCGACGCAGTCCGGCTGGAGCTCCGTCAGCACATTGGCCAAACGTTGTTCAGGTGTAGACATGACCTCGGACATGGGCACAAAGGTCACAAAAAAAAGGCAG
Source organism: Flavobacteriales bacterium (assembly GCA_028141885.1). Next base: position 41,644 of record JAOIQU010000009.1, read on the forward strand.
CGCCTGTGCACTGCCTTCTGATGTGGTACCACCGGGATTCGAACCTGGGACACACGGATTTTCAATCCGTTGCTCTACCAACTGAGCTATGGTACCTCAAATCGGAGGTCAAAGATAAGTCTTGAATTGCAAGGGCCTCGAAATTGGTGCTTTTTTTCTTGAGTGGGAGTGCCAGCAGCAGCTCGCGATCCCCCTGAATTTCGGCTGCAAGGCCTTCTCTCAGTCGACGATTATATATGTTTCAAGTGCAAATTATGACGTTTCGTAAACGCTAAAAATTCAGTCTAACGTAGGTGTAGAATAGAGTTAATTCATTGACAATAAGCCACATACCCCAGATTATTATGTCAATGTTACGAGTGTGGAAATATTGAGCTGGAATCGGTCGTGTAATTTTTTGGTTTTACACGTTAAGGCGGCGGTATTTTGCAAGACGGTGTGTCATGCACTTTTTGAATGAAATCAATTCCAACTGTTATCGCCATGAGGCTAATAACCACACTTTTCACCGTGCTGTTTTTTACGGCAGCAAACGCCCAATTTTTCGCGCCGGGCAACTTCGCTCCAGCTCCGGAAGGCGCATCCATTTCATGCGAAGTTGTCGAAGTACACACTTCGGGCGATTTGGCAGGCCAAGTCACGTATCGCTTGTACCTCGAAACGGAGAATGAACAGGACTACCTGAGCGCCATAAGTGGCGTAGCAGAACCCACCGCTCCAGATGAGGTTGGGGGGCCACTCGTTTTGAACGCTTCTTCTGGGTCTTGGTTCAACTCGGGCTACAACAACAGCGCTTTTGCTGTCGGCGCAAATTCCGCCTTCTTTGGTGCTTTCCCAACACTCGCTTACGACAGTTGGGTTACTATTGGTTCGGAAAATTCGCTGGATACCCCAGGGCCTGGTGACTACTTCTCTGTTTGGGGATCCATTGACCCCAGTGATGAGTTTGCTGCTTCTGGATCAGACGATTTCCAGGGGATGAACATCACCGTCGATGATGGGATTGGCGGGGGTTGGGTGGTGCCCTTTCCCGGCGCTTATGACGCCGACAATGCGGCTTTTGCGCATGAGGATTTGCGCATCTTGATGATGCAAATCACAACCGAAGGAGAATTCTCTGGTCAAGCGTTCCTGCAGGTTTTTGCCAATGCAGACCAAACCCAGGAATGGCGAGGTGTTTTGGAATTCCAAACGTGTGCTGTGGTCGAAGGATGCACCGACGCCTCTGCGTGCAACTACGACGAAGACGCCAACTGGGACGACGGTTCTTGTCAAGAAAATGACGAGTGCGGCGTTTGCGGCGGCGAAGGCATCGCTGACGGCGCTTGCGACTGCGACGGCAACGTCCTTGACGAGTGCGGCGTTTGCGGCGGTGAAGGCATCGCTGACGGCGCTTGCGACTGTGACGGCAACGTCCTTGACGAGTGCGGTGTTTGTGGCGGTGAAGGCATCGCTGACGGCGCTTGCGACTGTGACGGCAACGTCCTTGACGAGTGCGGCGTTTGTGGCGGTGAAGGCATCGCTGACGGCGCTTGCGACTGTGACGGCAACGTCCTTGACGAGTGCGGCGTTTGCGGCGGACCAGGAATTGCCCCTTTTTCCATTACTTCCACTTGGGTGTCAGGACAATGGCGTCCCGGGGATTTAGCCACTTACAACCTAAATGGAGTGTCTGTGGAAGTCTTCGCAACATCCACCAACGCCAATTTTGCAGTTAGAGATCAAATTGTCGATGCACTCAATGCCAACATTGAATTGCAATCAATGGGCATCGCCGCCCGCTCTGGTGGACGTACATACCCAAATTCGCCTGACACCCAAGAAGCGCCTCCTTTGGGCTGGGGCGAAGTGGAGGTGGTCAGCAGTGAGCCCGTGCTTCTCTCTGCTTCATGGAGCACCCAATTAAATGGCATGATTCAAGGTGCAAATGGCAGCTATCAATTTGTCATTACTCCCTGCGACTGCGATGGAAACGTTTTTGATCAGTGTGGCATTTGTGGTGGAGATGACTCAACATGCGGAGGATGTACCGATATCAACGCTTGTAACTACGATGAAGACGCTGTCTACGATGATGGAACTTGCCTCGAGCTGGATTGCAATGGTGATTGCGGTGGAACGGCGGTTTTGGATGCTTGTGGCATTTGCGACGGGCCAGGTGCCGTTTACGAGTGTGGTTGTGAAGACATTCCACCGGGAGATTGCGATTGCAACGGCAACCAGTTCGATGCTTGCGGCGTGTGTGGAGGAAATGGCACTTCATGCCTTGGTTGCACCGATGCGACGGCCTGCAACTATGACGAAACCGCGACCATTGACGATGGCTCATGCTTGAGCTTGGACTGTGCCGGAGTTTGTGGTGGAAGTGCCATGTTGGACGAATGTGGGGTGTGCAACGGTCCTGGTGCCATTTACGAGTGTGGATGCTCGGGCATCCCATTGGGAGAATGCGACTGCAACGGCAATGTGTTGGACGATTGCGGCGTTTGCGGTGGTGATGGAACCAGCTGCGTTTGCCCAATCGATCCTGTGGGTTGCTACACCACGCCTTTTGGTGATGAGCTTCGCCTTGTCCAAGGAGGAGAATTCCAAGTGTTCAATGGAGCGAGCTACGAGGCCGAAGGATCGTGGGAGTTGAACGCAGATTGCGAATTGGCGATTGAAGATGTGACGTTGGTTTCGGACGGAAACGGTGGCTGGATTGATGTCAATTGCGGTCAAGTGGATTTGTCTGGCAATGTTGTTCCAGTGGGGTTGTGCGTTTCATTGACGCCGACAGAGTGCTCCGTCTCGGAGGACTGCTGTGAGACAGAGTTGACCTGGAACCAGGAGATCACAAGCTATACGGTCCAGTGTACCGAGGATTTGCCGGAGTCTTGTGAAGACTTCGCGACAGGTGTGATGGCGGTGAATGAGTGTGACGGGTCAGAGTACGAAGCGACTTGCTTGACCTTTGAGAACCTCGACGACGACCCCAGCTGCACCACAACAGCCACCACGTCTAAACTGAACTCCAGCTTGGGTGAAGGTGTGTTTGGACCTACAGATGGGGCGTTCCGCTTGTACTTGCTCTCCATCCAAGGCGGTGCGGACAGCGATTACTTTGTTGAAGATCCAGCGGCGCCATTAACGTTTGTCCATTCTCCAGAGAATGGTACGGCACGCTTGACGGGTCGCATTTACTGCCGTGAGAACGATGCGCAGTGGTTTGACGTGGACGTGGTGTTTGAAGATGGCCAAGCGGCTGACGAGTGGTTGGATGAAGATCCAATGACCAATGCCCTTCTCATTGGTGACGATCCTTCCATTCTTGGGTACCAGACTTGTGTCGTCGACACAAGCGCTCTGACGGTGTTCACCATGACCTCACCAAGCGTGTTGATCGCAGGTGGAGATCTGTCAGGGTACCTGACGTTGGAGCACGCCCCTGAGGAACTCGACAAGCGTTTCCAATTGGGTGAGGGTGCCAACAACCACAACTGCAACAATGGCTTTGGCGGTTGGTTCTCTTGGTCCGGTGAGATCAATGGCGTGGAGTACAGCTCGCCTTCAGGTGACATCGTTGTCGACTTGGGCGAGTGCTCAGGCAACGACAACGAATGCACGAACTCAGTTTCATTCAACGTCCGAGCGTTCGACGAAGATTGCGGCCGTTTGATTTCTGAGGTTTTCACAGTGACGCGTGACGACACCATCGTCCCGACCATCGTCTCTGGACCAGCGGACATGACCGTGGAGTGTGACAACATTCCTGAGGTGGCCGGACCAGAGGCCGTGGTTGCGACGGACAACTGCGGTGAAGAAGTCAACGTAGACCCAGCTGTTGAGCTCGGGCCATTCCCTGGCTCATGTACGGGAGAGTACACGCTCATCCGCAACTGGACCGTCACGGATTTGTGCGGCAACGACACCGTTCACAAGCAAACCATCACGGTT